>CANESA010000052.1 GCA_947440735.1 Candidatus Nanopelagicaceae bacterium | reverse complement strand
GTAAGTAGATGGCAGCATCCCAATGATGCACCGATTGATTTCGTAAAGAAGTACAAGGCTGGCCTGCGATTTGTAATGATCAAAGCCTCTGACTCACGTGATGAATCTGACGCCCTTGCACTTAAGTATGTGATTATGGATAGAAGTGCTGCGCAAGCTGCAGGGATTTATACCGGCTTCTATCACTACGCCACCTTGCCAGATTCAAAAGATTCTGCAGTGATTAAACAAGATGCAGCGGCACAAGCACAGAAGGTTCTGTGGAGGTTGGCAGCACTTGGCGGATATAACGAAATGGATCTGCCATACGCACTCGATCTAGAAAATAATTGTGTTCAGTATGACAACGCTGGTTGTTCAAAATATGCCAGCAAGCAGTCGGTTACTTTATGGGCAAAAACATTTCTACGAATAGTCAAAGAGAAGACAGGCCGTACTCCGATCCTCTATTCATACCCAGCCTTCCTTGAAAATGCGATGGTGCGTGATGATGAGATTGCGCGTTATCCCTTGTGGCTTGCTCAATACGGAATTGATCCAGCTGATCCGCTTGGCCAACCTGGCTTAAAACCAGGTGGTTGCTATGTGCACTCGTGGACATCTGCAAACTGCTCATCGCAATGGATTATGTGGCAGTACTCATCGTGTGGAATCGCACCTAAATATGGAGTTCCTGGAAATCGTTTAGATTTAAATGTGTTTCGTGGAACGCAAGAGGAATTTCTTGCACTCGCAACAGGTACATGGAAACCCACCGAGAGTGATTTCATGCCAAAGAACGAGTCAACCACTGTGACCATTAAGTCAGTAAATGCCACATCTACTGAGAAAAATACTGTTGTAAAGGTTGAAGTCTTTCGACCAACTGGGCTACCTGTCGTTACAGGAACTGTGCGCTTCTATCCTGATCCGAATAATCGCCCAGAAAACATGTTAGTGCAGACTGTTGTTCGCTCAACAAGCGGTGCATGGACTCTGACAATTAAAGGTCTCCCTGCAGGTTCGTGGCCAGGTGAAATTGGATTTGTCGATGCAACCGGTACTCATGCAAAAGTGCGCACTCCACTCGAACTTGTGATTTCTCAAGGTTCGACACCTTCACCAACGCCAACCCCGACAAAAAAGCCAGTTGCTCCAAAGCCTGTAACAGATAGTTGCGCCAAACAGATCAAGAATTAAAGGATGCCGCAGTCAAGGACGGGTACAGTAGAGCCATTATGAGCCAGGCCAAAAGACTTGATGCGGGTGTAGTGCGCAGCGATCTTGCAATGTCAGATGGTCGCGTCATTCGCTACTACGACAGTGCCGATCGTGTGCGTGAGGCTAAAGATTTACGTCCAGTAGAAGCACAACCTGGTATCGGTGAATTGCGTCTTGATCCACTTCTTAACGAGTGGGTTGTCATGGCCGCTCATCGTCAAGGACGCGTCTTCCTTCCACCAAAAGAGTTGTGTCCGCTCTGTCCTACCCGTTCTGATCTCTTGAGTGAGATTCCAGATAGCAACTATGAAGTTGTTGTATTTGATAACCGCTCCCCCTCATTGCGTGCACCCGATGGTGATTGGGCCCTACCTGACATGGTCGGAACCGATACAGATCCCGGTACTGCTGCAGGAAAGTGTGAGGTTGTCTGCTTTACCGATAATCATGGCGGCTCATTTGGTGAACTTTCCGAACGACAGGTTCGCACCTTGATGGAAGCATGGCGAGATCGCGTGAGTGAGCTTTCGACCCATAGTTACATCCGACATATTGCGCCATTTGAAAACCGTGGCGAAGAAGTCGGCGTTACTTTGTTTCACCCACACGGACAAATTTATGCGTATTCATACCTGCCACCACGCGTCATCAAGATGTTGGATGTTGCGCAGGCGCACTTTGACACTACTGGTCGAGTTCTCTTTGATGATGTTCTCGCACGTGAACTTCAGGATGAAGAACGCATCATCGCTCGTAACCAACATTGGGTGGCATTTGTTCCATATGCTGCACGTTATCCATTTGAAATTCATGTGGCTCCGCTTTCACCGGTCGCTGATTTAGCCGCGCTCTCAGCCGAACAAGCCGATGCCTTCCCAGCAATTTCTATAGAGGTCATGCGCAGACTTGATGGAGTCTTCGGAATCGCAATGGCCTACATCGCTACTTGGCATCAAGCACCAGTTCGCGAGGGACGAGACCTCCTGCGGCTTCATTGGCAAATTACAAGTGTGCGTCGCGCTCCCGGCAAATTGAAATACTTAGCTGGAAGTGAATCAGCGATGGGTGCATTCATTATGGATCTCAAGCCAGAGCAATCTGCTGGTCAATTGCGTGATGTAGTTCTTTAAATGTCAGATTGGCTTTCACCTGATGTGATTGCATCAGCTCCAGGTCGGGTAAATCTCATCGGTGAGCATATTGATTACAGCCAAGGATTCGTTCTTCCCTTTGCGATTTCCTATCGCACCACAGCTTCCCTTCGTCGGCGTGATGACCAGATCATTCGTATCCGTTCACAGCAACGTGTGAATGAAGTGATCACAACATCTATCTCAGAATTAGCCCCTGGATCTCTAGGTGGGTGGGAGCGTTATGTCTTGGGCGTCATTTGGGCCTTAGATATTAGTCACGGCGTTGATGTCGAAATCGATGGTGATGTTCCACTGGGTGCAGGGCTATCTTCTTCTGCAGCACTCGAGTGCGCAGTTGCACTTGGTCTCAATGAAATGTTTTCACTCGGACTCAATAAGAAAGAGCTCGCTCTCCTTACACAAAAAGCGGAGAACGTTTTTGTTGGTGTTCCCTGCGGAATCATGGATCAATCGGTCTCGCTCATGGCAGAGGCCGGCTCTGCGCTCTTGCTTGATTGTCGTGATCTTTCGACCACTCTTGTTCCATTTGACTTGGGCGCCTCAGGGCTTGAGCTACTCATCATTGATACCCAAGCACATCACGCACTCGTCGATGGTGAATATGCCAAACGGCGACAAGCGTGCGAAAGCGCTTGCTCAAAGCTTCGTGCCACTTCACTTCGGGCTATCGATATCTCCGTTCTGGAGGCGGGTAAAGAATTGCTGAGTAATGAAGAGTTTAAACGTGCTCATCACGCAGTCTCTGAGATGGCAAGAACGCTACAAGCAGTCGAGGTCCTAAGGCAGAAAGACTTTGCATCTCTCGGTGCTCTCATTACCCAATCCCATATATCTCTGCGCGATGACTATGAAGTCTCGTGCCCTGAACTCAATTGCGCTGTTGACGTGGCTCTCGCCCATGGAGCACTCGGTGCGCGAATGGTCGGAGGAGGATTTGGTGGAAGCGCTATTGCACTTGTTGCGCAAGGTCAGATTAATGAGATCAAGAGCGCGATTATCGATGCATTTACATCAGCGACTTTTACCGAGCCACGATTCTTCACATCGCTGCCTTCAGCAGGCGCGCAGATAGTTAAGAAACTGGATTGATAGAAATTACTGTTACGCCACCGATTGATGAGAGAACATCAACAAGATCGGTGGGATCAGTTCCAGGGACTGCAACGAGAATATCGTCATAGCCAACTCCATCACGTGATTCCAGAACATTGAGGCTACGAATATCGCAGCCGGCTGCACCTATTGCAGATGCAATTGCTCCCAGTGAGCCAGGACGATCTGGCAAGGAAATCTTAAGTTGATAGAGCGCCATAGCTGCACTCTACATGGATGGGGCAGTACCGAGTGTGACCTTAAATGATTTACTGCCGCCACTATTGGGAAGATCGACAACCACTGTGATGGTTGTTCCCGGAGCATAAGAGCGAATCTTTACGATCGCCGCAACCTCATTTGGAATTTTGAGGCCATCAATAGATCGGATCACTGAGCCAGCTGGAATGCCAGCCTTCTCTGCACCTTCTCCAGCACTCAGTCGAAGAATGCGTGCACCAATTCCTGTGTAGGCGGTATCAAAGAAGACGCCTAGAACGGGACGTGTTGATTTTCCAGTTGCAATGATCTCTTCAATCACTCGCTTTGCTTCGTTGATAGGAATAGAAAATCCAAGACCGATTGATCCGCTTGTTCCACCTGAAGATAGCGTTGCGATTGCTGAGTTCACTCCGATGATGCGACCTTGTGCATCAACGAGTGCACCACCAGAATTTCCAGGATTAATTGCGGCATCGGTTTGAATCGCATTTACATAGGACTCACTACCAGCTGCTCCTGCAGTTACTGGGCGATTAAGAGCTGAGACGATGCCACTGGTGACGGTACTTGCAAGTCCAAGCGGTGAACCAATAGCGAGAACAGGATCTCCCACACTTACCTTGGATGAATCACCAACTGCGATTGTCGGAAGATTGCCAGTTTTGATTGAGAGTACCGCTAAGTCATACATAGGATCTCGTCCCACGATTGTTGCAGCTACCTGATCTCCATTTGTAAATTCCACTTTGATAGTTCCAGTGGTGACCGCAGATTCGATGACGTGGTTATTGGTAATAATGTAACTAGTACTTGCATTGCTCTTATAGATAGATCCTGAGCCAGTACCGCTTCCAGCGGTCGAGGTCACCGAAATTGAAACGACTGTTGGAGTAACGAGTGCTGAAATTGCTTTGGCGTTCATCCCGCTACTGCCAATTTCAACCAGAGTGCGATTGGTAGAACATGTTCCAGTTGAGGAGAGGAAGAGAGCTCCCGTGCGCTTATCGGCACACGCTGTAATGACCGAAGACGGGGATGTGGTTGCCGCTGTTGCGACACCGCCGGCAATAATCGCACCTGCTAGAAATGCGCTGATGACCTTGGCCGGACTCTTGAATCTCATCTTTTTCATACTCACTATCCTGTATATCAATCCTGAGATTTCTCTGTGACTTTACTGAGCGACCCGAGAGGATCTTGCTCCCTCACTTGGATTCGAACCAAGAACCTGCCGATTAACAGTCGGCTGCTCTGCCGTTGAGCTATGAGGGAATAGTGCAGAGCGCAGACTCTACCGCACCTATGCGGATGGGGAAAAATCGAAGGATTTAAAGCGAGCCTATAGCCAAATCGTGAAGTCCTCGTCGAGTGGCTTCTAGG
>CANESA010000051.1 GCA_947440735.1 Candidatus Nanopelagicaceae bacterium | reverse complement strand
CGCTCTTCTTGGAATCACCGAGGTTTACGCCGTCGGTGGCGCACAAGCAGTGGCCCTCTTTGCTTATGGAATGAAAGATCTCTGCGAAAAGTGCGACATGGTTACTGGACCTGGCAATATCTATGTTGCAGCTGCAAAGCGTGCGCTACGTGGTGTGATTGGTATCGATTCAGAGGCGGGACCAACTGAAATTGCAATTCTGGCTGATGAGACGGCAGATGCTAGAAATGTTGCAGCTGATCTCATTAGTCAAGCAGAGCACGATGTTATTGCCGCTGCAGTTTTGGTTACTCCTTCGATTGCTCTTGCTGATGCGGTTGAGAAAGAACTTGTAAGGCAAGTCAAGCTCACAAAGCACTCAGAACGCATCACCACCGCTCTCTCTGGAATTCAGAGTGCCATTGCAATCGTTGATAATGTTGCGCAAGGAATTGATGTGGTTAACGCCTATGCCGCCGAGCACCTTGAAATTCACACTCAAGATGCTCGCGGCGATAGCGCAAAGATTCGAAATGCGGGTGCTGTATTTATCGGCCCATTTACTCCAGTTTCACTAGGCGATTACTCAGCTGGTTCTAACCACGTTCTACCTACAGGGGGATGTGCTTGTCACAGCAGCGGTCTCTCTGTTGCCACGTTTCTCCGCGGGCTTCACTTCATTGAATACAGTGAGAGTGCATTTAAAGAGATTGCGCCCACTGTCATCACACTCGCGCAGGCAGAAGACCTACCTGCGCATGGTCAAGCAATGAGTGCTCGTCTGGAAGATCGATGACTGATTCACGTTGGCCTACATGGCTACCTCTACGAGAATCTCTTGCTCCGCTATCTGCATATGGGGCACCACAAGTTGAGGCAGAGGCATCTCTTAATACAAACGAGAATCCCTTCTCGCTTTCACCTGAACTTGTTTCGGCAATTACAGTGCGAGTTGCCGAAGTTGCTACCAGCCTTAATCGATACCCTGACCGTGATGCACTTTCACTTAGATCAGGCTTGGCACGCTATATCAATGAACTTTCAGGTACTTCATTTTCAGCGCCTCAGGTGTGGGTTGCAAATGGAAGCAACGAAATCATTCAATCGTTATTTCTGGCCTTCGGAGATCGTGGTGCTATCGGTTTTCTTCCTTCGTACTCAATGCACCCACTCATTGCTCGTGTGACATCAACACAGTGGGTAGATGGCAGACGCCGTTCGGATTTTTCACTAGATATCGATAGTGCGATCACTCAGATAACTGCAGCTGCTCCAGCTCTGACCTTCATCACAACTCCCAACAATCCAACAGGTGAATCGATTTCGATAGGCGATATAGAGAAGATCGCGCAATCTGTTCCAGGCCTACTTGTGGTCGATGAGGCCTACGCTGAATTTTCTGATGAGAGATCAGCAGTAACTCTCATCGCGAAATACTCACAGATTGTTGTCATTCGCACAATGAGTAAGGCATTCTCATTTGCTGGTGCTCGCGTGGGATATCTACTTGCACACCCTTCAGTTGTTGAAGCGATGATGTTAGTCAGATTGCCGTATCACTTGAGCACTCTTACTCAAGGTGCGGCGCTGGTTGCCTTAGATTTCAAGGACGAGCTGCTCTCCGGAGTTGCCCAACTGCGGACTCAGAGAGATCGTGTTGCGGTGTCACTACGGGAGATGGGGCTCACCGTCCTTCCAAGTCAGGCTAATTTCCTACTCTTTACAGGTTTTACATCTTCGTCGGCGCAGTTATGGCAGGAGATGCTTGATCGAGGAATTTTGATTCGAGATGTGGGATTATCAGGGTACTTACGCACCACAATCGGCACCGGCGCCGAAAATGAAAAGTTTCTACATGCGCTACGAGAGTGCTTGGCTAAGGAGAAATCATGAGAACTGCACGCGTTGAACGAACAACAAAAGAGTCCAAAGTTCTTGTCGAACTCAACCTCGATGGAAGCGGCCAGATCAACGTTGATACTGGAGTGCCCTTCTTCGATCACATGCTCTCTCAACTTGGAAAACACTCAGGTTTTGATCTCACTGTAAAGACTGAGGGTGATGTCGATGTCGACTCACACCACACAGTTGAAGATACATCTCTTGCTTTCGGACAGGCTCTTCGCGAAGCCCTCGGTGATAAGGCTGGTATTCGCCGCTTTGGTGATGCCATGGTCCCACTCGATGAAGTACTCGTTCAGGTAGCAGTTGACCTATCAGGTCGTCCATATCTTGTTCACCGTCAACCAGAGATCGTCGAGCTCATCGGAACATTTGATACAACGTTGGGTAAGCATATTTGGGAATCCATTGTTGCCGAAGCGCACATCGCACTTCACATTCGTGTTCTTGAGGGACGCAATGCACACCACGTCTTTGAAGCCCAATTCAAGGCTGTTGCTCGCGCACTACGTGATGCAGTCGCACTAGATGGACGTGTCAGCGGTATTCCTTCAACAAAGGGTTCACTCTAATTTCAACAATTGCAATTCTGGATTACGGTTCAGGCAATCTTCGATCAGCAGCTCGAGCTTTTGAAACATCTGGTCATGATGTCATTCTGACTTCCGATCTAGATGTGGCACGTGAGGCAGCTGGATTGGTCGTCCCCGGAGTGGGTGCATTCTCTGCGTGTATGAATGGACTCAATAAGGTCAAAGCTGCTGAGGTAATTCATGCGCGTTTTAAGCAATCTCGCCCCACGATCGGTATTTGTATCGGGATGCAAGTTCTCTTCGCAGATAGTGACGAAAATGGTATTCATTCTGGAATCAACATATGGCCAACATCAGTGCGCAAGTTAGATGCACCGATCTTGCCGCATATGGGCTGGAATACCGTTGAACCAGATTCTCACTCTGCGCTATTTGCTGGTGTTGAAGGAGAATCCTTCTACTTCGTGCATTCATATGCAGCCCGCGAGCTACCTGGTGCAGTCAATACATATGCCACCCATGGAGAAAAGTTTCTTGCTGCAACAGAAGATGGTGCACTCAGTGCAACGCAATTTCACCCTGAAAAATCAGGACGTGCTGGCCTTGCACTTATTAAGAATTGGAGCAAGACGCTATGAACTTTCTTGAGCTCCTGCCAGCAGTAGATGTGAAAGATGGGCGCGCAGTGCGCCTAGTTCAGGGTGAGCTCGCACGTGAAAGCGTTTATGGCTCTCCACTCGAAGTGGCTCTTGATTTTCAGAAATCAGGTGCGCAGTGGTTACACCTGGTTGATTTAGATGCAGCTTTTGGCCGGGGAGAAAATAGCGCATTACTAGCAGATGTCGTAGGTCGCCTAGATATTGACGTTGAGCTATCAGGTGGAATCCGTGATGATGAATCACTGAAGCGTGCCCTGGCCACTGGATGCCGCAGAGTAAACCTTGGAACTGCTGCTTTAGAAAATCCTGAGTGGACTTCTCGCGTGATTGCAGAGCATGGTGATCGCATCGCTGTTGGTTTAGATGTACGTGGACACGTTCTAGCCGCACGAGGATGGACGCAAGAAGGCGGCGATCTCTTTGAAACGTTAGCTCGCTTGGAGTCAGATGGATGTGCACGTTATGTCGTTACCGATGTGACCAAAGATGGAACGCTACAGGGTCCAAATTTAGAGTTACTTAAAGAGGTATGTGCTGCAACTAAGAAACCAGTGGTAGCAAGTGGTGGGATTTCTAGCCTGGAAGATATCAAAGCGCTCTGCGCTCTCAATGGGATCGGTGTTGAGGGAGCGATTGTCGGAAAGGCACTCTACGCCGGTGCTTTTACTTTGGAGCAAGCGCTAGAGGTAACTCGATCATGACTCTATCTTCTCGGATCATCGCTTGTCTTGATGTGAATGAGGGTCGTGTAGTTAAAGGTGTGAACTTCACCGATCTCGTTGATGCGGGCGATCCAGTTGAGATGGCAAAACTCTACGATAGCGAAGGCGTTGACGAACTCACCTTTCTAGATATTTCAGCGAGCGTTGCAAACCGGGAGACAACATATGACGTTGTCAGTAGAACTGCCGAACAGGTATTTATCCCGTTGACAGTCGGCGGAGGAATTAGAACAGTTGATGATGTTGACCGATTGCTACGTTCTGGAGCAGATAAAGTCTCAGTCAATACCGCAGCGATAGCACGCCCAGAGTTAATTTCTGAGATCGCAGATCGATTTGGAACTCAAGTTCTTGTCTTATCAGTAGATGCTCGCAGAGCGCGAACAATTTCGGGGTTTGAAGTCACCACTCATGGTGGGCGAACTAGCGCTGGCATCGATGCACTTGAGTGGATTGAGAAAGCAACTGCGCTCGGTGTCGGTGAAATTCTTCTTAACTCGATGGATGCAGATGGAACACGGGCGGGTTATGACATTGGAATGATTTCGAGAGTTCGTGAGATCTCATCTCTTCCGCTCATCGCTAGCGGGGGAGCAGGATCGCTCGAAGACTTCGCAGCTGCAATCGAGGCAGGGGCAGATGCTCTCTTGGCCGCAAGCGTCTTTCACTTTGGAGTTCATCGCATTACTGATGTGAAGAAGTACTTATCTGAGCATGGATATTCCGTGCGCACGAGCGCTCTGACCTAAGGCACAATTGCCCTGTGAGCCTCTCTCTTTCTCCTGCGATTCTTGAACTTCTCAAGAACTCTGATGACTTGATGCCTGCCATCGCACAAGACAGTCTCTCTGGCGAGGTCTTAATGCTCGCCTATGTCAATACAGAATCTTTAGCGCTGACGATTGACTCTGGTTTTGCAACATATTTCAGCCGCTCGCGTAATGAGCTCTGGAAGAAAGGTGAGACGTCAGGTCACCTTCAAAAAGTTGTCTCGATCTCCATCGATTGCGATGGTGACGCAATTTTGTTTCAAGTAGAGCAAGAAGGTTCGGCTTGTCACACAGGAGAATTCACCTGTTTCCATCATGAAATTTATCCAACTAAAGACGAGAACAATTAATACGTGATCCTATGAATCTTCACGAATTTAGAGAGTATGCATCCACGTACAACGTCATTCCTGTTTATAGAAAATTGTTAGCTGACGGTGAAACTCCACTTGGTGTCTATCGTAAGTTGACTGGGAATTCGGCGGGCTCTTTTCTCCTTGAATCAGCTGAACATGGCGGTGCATGGTCACGGTATTCATTTATTGGAGCGCACTCTCAGG
>CANESA010000050.1 GCA_947440735.1 Candidatus Nanopelagicaceae bacterium | reverse complement strand
TCAATCGAAGAGATTGGTCGCTACGTTCCAGGACAAGAGCCATCAATTATTGAAGTGAACTCAGAGCGCGCTCTCTACTGGTTAGGCGTTGGCGCACAAGCATCTGAAGCTGTAGAGGCAATTCTTAAGGTCACAGGTGATTGGCAGAAGTTCAAGGGTCTTCCAGGAACTGAAGGAACTCTTCGCTTTGCTACACCAAAGCCACATAAGAGCGTTGCATATGAAGCTGCAGTTAAATCTGCAATGGATGAGCCAAAAGAAGGCGCAACTACTCTGAAGAAGAAGGCGCAAGAGAAGCTTGCTGCAAAGACGAATCCAGTCGTAGTGTCCGAACCAGAAGCTATCGCCGAGGTGGCAGAGGTTCCAGCTGAAGTTGCACAGACAGAAGTAGTGGTTGAAACTCCAGCTGTCGAAGCTGTTGTTGAAACGCCAGCTGAAGTTGTTGAAACTCCAGCAGCAGAAGCATCTTCAGAAGCAGCAGCTGAATAAAGATGATTGACGAAGCTCTCGAGCATCTCGTTAAAGGGATTGTAGATAATCCTGAGGATGTCATCGTCAAGGAGAAGACACATCGTCGAGGAACAACTCTTGAAGTTCGTGTCAATCCTGAAGATATCGGTAAGGTCATTGGTCGTAACGGTCGTACAGCAAAGGCGCTTCGTACAGTTGTAAGCGCTCTTGCTGGACGTAGCGTCCGCGTTGATCTGATCGATACTGACGAGGCTCGTTAAGAAAACTTATGTCATGCGCCTAAATGTCGGGCGCATTGGTCGTGCCCATGGAATCTTGGGTGAGGCGACAATCGAAGTTCGTACAGATGATGCGGCATCCCGTTTTGCAATTGGCGCAGCTCTAGAGACAGATAGCAACGGAACTCTGGTAGTTGACTCGGTGCGCGTGCACAACGGAATCCTTCTTCTCTCATTTGCGGGTTGCACAGATCGAAATGCTGTTGAAAAATTGCGAGATGTTCTTCTCTATGCCGATGTTGATATCGATGCACCTGGTGAAGATGAAGACGATTATCACGTACTTCAACTCATAGGTTGTCGAGCAGAGCTAGAAGATGGCAGCACCTTGGGAGAGGTAAGCGATGTTCTCAACCTTCCCGGCCAAGATGTTCTGGTTATTAAGGGCGAGAGCGGAGAAGTACTCATCCCATTTGTGCGCGTTCTTGTCCCGGTCGTTGATATCGCAGGCAAAAGACTTACAGTTATTCCACCAATTATCGATGGGCAGATGTCATGAGAATTGATGCAATCACAATCTTTCCTGACTACTTTGCGCCGTTGCAGCTTTCTCTCCTGGGTAAGGCGCAAGATGGAGGCTTGCTCTCTGTCAACGTGCACGATCTTCGCGCGCAGACCTCAGATACTCACCACACAGTCGATGACGCACCATATGGTGGTGGTGCTGGAATGGTGATGTTGGCAGATGTGTGGGGCAAAGCGATCGATTCAATTATTGATGATGGCGCTTTATTGATTGTATTAACTCCAACTGGACGACGCTTTAACCAAGAGATGGCAGAAGAACTCTCACGCGCACCACATCTAATTTTTGCTTGTGGTCGTTATGAAGGAATTGATGAGAGAGTTCGAATTCACTATAGCCAAACTGAATATCAGCAGCGAAATATTCAAGTGCGAGAAGTATCAATTGGAGATTATGTACTCGGAGGGGGTGAGGTTGCCTCGATGGTCATGATTGAAGCAATCACACGACTTATTCCTGGAGTACTTGGAAACCCACTCTCTCTTGCTGAAGAGTCACATAATGAAGAGGGTTACCTTGAATATCCCAACTTCACACGACCACAAGAGTGGAGAGGGTTAGAAGTTCCACCTATTCTGCTCAGTGGAAATCACGGAGCGATCGCCACATGGCGCGCATCACAGGCGCAGGATCGTAAAAACGCCAATTCCAACTAGTCGGTAACACGCTCTCTACCGTAGCGTTCTCCCATGACTTACGATTCCGCAGCGATCCAGTCGCGTCTTATCCGCGATCTAGAACCTGCCGTTGAAGTCGAACTCAATCGCCATTTAAGCGTTCAAAAAAATTGGTATCCGCACGAGTATGTCCCGTGGTCGGAAGGTCGCGATTTTGCAGGGCCACTTAACGGTGATGCATGGGAAGCTAAAGACTCTCGCCTGACTCCAGTGGCACAAGATTCACTGATACTTAATCTTCTCACCGAAGATAATTTGCCTAGCTATCACACCGAAATTTCAATCTCTATGGGCCGCGATGGCGCGTGGGGAAATTGGATTGAGCGATGGACTGCAGAAGAGGCTCGACACGCGATTGTGATTCGTGATTACCTCATGGCAACTCGTGGCGTAGATCCCTATGAACTTGAAGATCTCCGTATGGCCCACATGTCTTTGGGATATCAGACACCGTATGAGAACGACATGTTGCACACCGTTGCATATGTTTCTTTCCAAGAATTAGCTACTCGTATCTCTCACCGCAATACTGGCAAACTCTCGAATGATCCGATTGCCGAGTCGATGATGCAGCGCGTGGCACTTGATGAAAATCTACACATGATTTTTTACCGCAATCTTTTAGGTACTGCCCTTGAGCTCGAACCAAATGCGGCAATGCGAGCAATTGCCGATGTTGTCACAAACTTTGATATGCCCGGAGCGAATATGCCTGGCTTTGGTCGCAAAGCAGTTCAGATTGCACTGGCTGGAATTTACGATCTTCAACAGCACCTTGATGAGGTAATTGCTCCTGTCTTGCGTGCGTGGAATGTCTTTGAACGCACAGATCTCTCAGGCGATGGCCTAGTCGCGCGTGAAGAGCTTGCCGCCTTTATAAAGACAGCAGGTGCTGATGCGCAGCGTTTTAGCGAAAAGCGAGAGATTCATTTTGAGCGTCTGATCGCTCGTGGGCAGGAACCAATTCGTATTCCAAGGTAGATTACCGCCATGTGCAGATTATTGGCCTACGCCTCAACTGAACCTGCGACCCTTGCAACAATCGTGGGTCCGACGCTCTCAGATTTCGTGGAGCTCTCTAAAGAACATAAACATGGTTGGGGAGTAACAACGTGTGCTTCGATTGGTGGAGTACAAGAGCGCGAACGTGATCTAGCACCAGCTGTTGAAAGCTCACTCTTTGCAGAAGTTGCTTCATCTAAGCCCACCGATGGGGCCCTCGTTCATCTTCGACTCGCATCCAAAGGTTTGACAGTTGATCTTTCAAATAATCATCCATTTATTCACGGTGATATCTCCTTTATGCACAATGGAACGATTCGTCCTGGTTCAAGTATTGAACATCTCATTGATGCCGATCTTCTAGGAGAGCTGACTTCGACTACTGATAGCGAACGTTATTTCTTTGCAATTTTGACTGCAGCAAAGAAGATGGGGCTCATTGAAGCGATCGCTGCCACAGTGAAGGAAATCGCAAGCACCGCTAATTACTCGGCCATTAACTCAATCACTCTCACGCCAGATTTCTTGATCGCAGTCTGCCAATTCAACGTTGAAGAACAGAGCGAATGGACTGTCCCATTCCATTACGAGCTTCGCTTTACGAAGGAAGAAGGTGCCATCAAAGTGGCATCAACTGGATGGGGCCATGATGATTGGACTCCGTTAACCAATGGCAAGATTCTGGTGGTTAATCGCGCAGATCTTTCTTACAAAATTCTAGATATTTAGAGCAACCCTTATGTCACGAACGTATACGGTCGAAACTTACGGCTGCCAGATGAATGTCCATGATTCTGAACGAATTGCTGGGTTACTAGATGAAGCTGGATTTATTCCAGCTGAGTCAGGAACACAGGCAGATATTGTCGTCTTTAACACCTGCGCAGTACGCGAGAATGCAGATAATAAACTGTATGGAAATCTCTCATTTCTTGCACCGATTAAGAAAGCTAATCCTTCGATGCAGATTGCGGTAGGTGGATGTCTTGCCCAAAAAGATCAGGCGATCATTCTCAAGAAAGCTCCCTATGTTGATGTCGTTTTCGGTACTCATAACGTTGGCTCTCTTCCAGTTTTGCTAGAGAGAGCGCGGATTGAAGAAGAGTCACAGATTGAAATCCTTGAATCGCTCGAACACTTCCCATCGACACTTCCTGCACGGCGATTTTCCGCATTTTCCTCGTGGGTATCTATTTCAGTGGGCTGCAATAACACCTGCACATTCTGTATCGTCCCGGCACTTCGAGGGATTGAAAAGGATCGTCCTATGGTCGATGTACTCACTGAAGTGCGAGCACTTGTCGATCAAGGTGTCATAGAAATTACTTTATTGGGGCAGAATGTAAATGCTTATGGTGTTGGACTAGGTGAGCGAGGAGCTTTCGCAAAGATTCTCAAAGAGGTCGCAGCTATTGATGGCCTTGAGCGCCTGCGCTTCATGTCGCCACATCCAAGAGATTTCACCGATGATGTCATCGAAGTCATGGCAACAACGCCTGTAGTCATGCCACACCTTCATATGCCTTTGCAATCCGGCTCTGATTCAATTCTTGCATCCATGCGTAGGTCGTATAGAAGTGATCGATACTTAGGAATTTTGGATCGCGTGCGTAGCCAGATTCCTCACGCGATGATCACCACCGACATCATCGTCGGATTCCCAGGTGAGAGTGAAAGTGATTTCCAGGCAACGCTCGATGTTGCATCGCAAGCTCGTTTTGCCGCCGCCTACACATATAAGTATTCGATTCGCCCAGGAACACCTGCTGGTGAAATGACGAACCAGGTACCCGAGGATGTAGTCGGTGAACGCTACACCCGGCTACATGAGCATCAACAGAAGATTTCACTCTCAGTCAACCAAGAGGCAATTGGTACTCAACACCGAATTTTAGTAACTGAAGTTGAAGGCAGACGTGATGCCGTTCAATCTCGCCTCACAGGTCGATCAGAAGATTTTCGTCTTGTGCACTTTGATAACACCAGTCTTGCAAGACCTGGTGACTTTGTTGAGGTCGAGATTACCGATGCATCAGCTCACTATTTGATTGGGCAAGAACTTTCACATATGAAAACTCGCGGGGGAGATGCTCATGCTCGCCGCACGGAAGAGAGTGCGCCAACTCCAGGTGTCATGCTCGGAATTCCATCTTTCACCAAGGCTAAGGTCTAGATGCGCACAATAATTATCTGTGGCGCAACCGCTACAGGAAAGAGCGATCTGGCGGTTGCACTGGCTAAAGAGATTGGTGCAGAGATAGT
>CANESA010000049.1 GCA_947440735.1 Candidatus Nanopelagicaceae bacterium | reverse complement strand
GTGAGAACAGATGGGCCGGTATCGAATGAGTATCCATCTTTATGGAGAACGCCGTTGCGACCGCCAGGAACACTCTCACGTTCAAGAACTGTCACTTTACGCCCAGCGCCAGCAAGGCGTAGCGCAGCACTTAAGCCCGCAAGACCTGCGCCAACAATGACAATGTGATCTGTCGGACCTTTAATGCGTGCAACCATGATTGCTCCTAGCTCTTTCGCGCAGTTGCACTAGCGGCAAGTGCCGATAATAAGTCGTGTGCATCGGGTGCTATCTCATGAGACTGTGATGCCTGGAGAGCGTCGTAGGTTAATTTCTCAATCAGTCCTTCAACACTTTCCACAGCGCCACTATCAACAATGATGCCCCGAAGTACTTCAATGATCTCATGAGAAAGATCTGGCCGCCCAAGATAGGAAATCAGCTCAGCACGTCCTGCATCGGTCGTGCGTTCCATTGCCATGGCCATAAGGACTGTGCGTTTTCCTTCGCGGAGATCATCTCCTGCGGGCTTTCCAGTGATACCTGGATCACCAAAAATTCCTAAGAGATCATCGCGTAATTGAAAAGCCTCGCCGAGAGGGAGCCCGTATTCAGATAGCTTCCAGTTGAGTGGATTATCTTTGCTCGGGCTACCGAGAGCGATCGCAACACCTAGGTGGAGTGGGCGTTCAATACTGTATTTTCCAGATTTAAAGCGAGCAATGCGCAGTGATCGCTCCACGCTAAAACTCTTCTCACCCGCCTCGCGCACATCGAGGTACTGCCCGGCCATTAACTCAATTCTCATCTCATCATGTATCTCTAGCGCTGCTAGTAACTGTGTCGATGAAATTCCAGATGTATGAAGCATGTGGTCTGATTGCACGAGCGCAAGATCGCCTAATAAAATTGCAGCAGCCGTACCAAATTGTTCTGATAATCCAGCAAGTACCTGCTCTTGGTGAAGGTTTTCAAATCGTCGATGAATTGCAGGTTTGCCTCGGCGTGTATCAGAAGCATCCATAAGGTCATCATGAATAAGAGCGCAGGCTTGTAAAAATTCCAGACTTGCAAAGGCTTTTATCTCGTTCGGCCCCACCTCTTTGCCGGCAGCTCTATGGCCAGCGTATGCAAAGAGAGGACGTAATCGCTTTCCACCATCAAGGATGAATTCTTCAAGCCCATCACAGACCGGGGCTAACTGCGAGCCGATGGTTGTCAGATGCACCCGCGCATCGGCGAGATATAAAGTTAGCGCTGCCTGAACTTGCTCGCGTACAGATGCAAGTTCATCCATAACCTGACTATTCACGGGGGCAACGGTACCCTGACGCAGTGAGGATGCGACCTGAAAAGACTATGTACTCTTTTGAGTTTTTTCCTCCGAAAGATCTCGCCGGCGAAGATCGACTCTGGCAGGCTTTGGAAACTCTGGCACTTCATGCCCCTGACTTTGTGGCTGTTACATATGGCGCTGGAGGCGGCACACGTGATCGAACAATTCGCATCACCTCTGAAATAACAGCACGCACCAAGATTCCAACCGTCGCCCACCTCACCTGCGTCGGTTCAACCCGCGTCGAACTTATTGAGATTCTAGATCGCTATAGAGATGCCGGTATTAAAAGCATCCTGGCGCTACGAGGAGATCCAGTTGGTGGACCACGAGCACCTTGGACACCGGTTGATGGTGGTCTGACTCATGCTGATGAACTGATCTCTTTAGCGCGCGAACACGGTGACTTTACGATCGGAGTCGCAGCCTTTCCTGATGGCCATCCAAACTCCGATGGAGACATCGGTAAAGATATTGATGTTCTTCTGCGTAAAGAATCACTCGGTGCATCTTTTGCAACTACTCAGTTCTTCTTTGAAGTAGATAAGTGGAAGCGTTTAGTAGATTCACTAGCCGCTCGTGGATCGAGCATGCCCATCATCGCTGGCGTACTTCCTGTAACTAATGTGAAGCTATTGACCAAAATGGCAGAGCTCGGTGGCACACCAATTCCAGCATCCATTGCATCACGTTTTGCCGCAGTTGAAGATAATCCAGAGGATGTACGCAAACTGGGTGTTGAGATCGCACTTAATCTCTGCCATGACTTGATCGATGCGGGAGTACCGGGCATTCACTTCTACACAATGAATAGCTCGACTGCAACGAGTGAGATCTTTGAATCTTTACAAGATCGGCGCTAAGTGATGAAACGCGAAGAATTCTTTGCAACCTGGAGCAAGCTTCATCTCGATGCTGACATTAAGGGAATCGTTAAGGGCTGGTTGAGCATCTCCTACGTCATCGCTCGAGGGCTGAGCGCTTTGAGGATTACCCCCAATGTATTAACGCTCCTTGGCGTGCTGACTGCAATGGCTGCGCTCTTCTATCCATATTCAGTCGTTGCGCTGGTATTCCTTGTGCTTTCTCTGATCTGTGATGGCGTTGATGGAAGCGTTGCCATAGTTTCGGGCAAGGTAAGTAAATTTGGCGCAACCCTTGATGCAATCGCGGACCGCATCACAGAGGCACTGTGGTTCATTGCTCTCTATCAATGGGGAATTGCACCAGAAATTTGTTTAGCGCTATTCGCCCTGGCACTCACACAAGAATATGCACGAGCACGGATGGCATCTCTTGGCTTTCACGAGATTGGCGTTGTCACAATTGCAGAGCGGCCAGTGCGTGCCAGTGCGATTGCAATCTTTATGGTTCTCGAACTACTTAACTTTTCTTTTGCACCATTTGCAATCTATATCTTTACAGTGATGGCAACCTTTAGTGTCTATCAAGTGATGAGAGCTGCCCGCCGCCATCTTCAGTAATAATTGCTTGAGCAACAATCTCAGCGCTTAGCCCAACAAGAGGCAAACCTCCACCTGGGTGCGCACTTCCTCCTACGCAGTACAGACCTTTCAGCGGACTGCGATTCTTGGCGCGATTAAACGCACTCTGTGAGCCATTACTGGATGTGCCATAGATCGAACCGCCAGGAGCTAAGACGCTAGCCTCTAAATCTGCGGGTGTACGAATTTCCAAGAGTTCAAGACGGTTACGAATCTGAATACCGTGAGATTCGATGCGATCAATAATTTTCTGCGCATACTGATCTGCAAACTTTCGATCGCTCCAATCAAAGGCATCAACTCCGTGGCGAGGTGCGTTAACCAGAACAAACCACGCCTCATGGCCTTCCTTCTTCACCATCGTCTCATCGTGTGGAGCACAGATATAGATAGTGGGATCATCAACTGGAGACTTCTTGCTAAAGATAGATTCGAACTCTTGATCATAATTTTCTGGGAAGAGAACTGTGTGATGTTCCAGCTGTGGTTCATCCGATGGTCGAAGTCCCAGCAATAGAGAGAAGCCCGCAAGTGATGGCTCCATCTTTGCTATTGAGCGAGCTGCCCTACGAACTGATGCTGGTGGATTCTTGATCAGGCTTGAATAAATCAATCCGGCATCTGCATTTGCGACAACTGTTGTGGCAGGGATGATGCGGCCATCTTTGAGTACAACTCCTGTAACAACCCCATTACTGTGGGTGATTTCTGAAACTCGCGTATTAAACTCAAAAATCACTCCCCGATCTAAACAACGTTGATAGAGAGCATCGCCAAGTTTTCCGATTCCACCGGTGATATGCCAAGCACCAAAGGCTTCTTCGACAAAGGCGATTGACGATAAAACTGCAGGGGCAACACGTGGATCTGAACCGCTATAGGTGGCATAGCGATCAAGAATTTTGCGTAGGTGTGGACTCTTAATTGCTAGTCCACGAATTGATTTCCAGGGAGAGATAACGAAAATATCCTTAATCAGCGATCTGCGCTTGAGAAGAGAAGCTACAGATTTCAACTCTGATTCGATAAATGGTTCGCGCGAGACATCCCACATTGCCTCCGCCCGGCGCATGATCTGATCCCATTCCTTGGATGCATCTTCGCCATAGGAAGCGGAAATTGATTCTAAAGTTTTCTTGCGGGAGAGATTGGCAAATTTCACCGATGTTCCATCGTGGAAGCGATAATCAAAAGATGGATCGACGGCTTTAAGTTCAACAACTCTGCCTAAGACATCACCTGTGCGCTGAAAGAGATCGCGATAGACGGCAGGCAGTGTCAGAAGTGAAGGACCTGTATCAAATGCGTAACCATCAATCCACTCAGTTCGACACTTTCCTCCATGGCGATCACCGGCTTCAAATACCTGAACGCGGTAACCCTTCTTAGCAAGGCGAGCAGCTGTTGCCATTCCACCCATGCCTGCGCCAATAACAACTACATCTTTCTTGCCGGTTGTCATACTGGGCGACCTTTCCACATGATCTTTGAGTGGAAGAGATTGGAGTAGATCAACAGGTAGATAAAGAAGAGTGCGGAGATGGGGTGGAGAAGGCCATCAATGAGAAGTGAACGCGAAGAGATAGCCGAGACCACACGTGATGCGAGAACAAGAAGGAGCGCAGCGGTAGCAATCGAAGATCCTGCGATTGAATAAATGAAAGGCACTACAGCAGAAATTGCCATCACGAGAGCAAGTGCAAGAGAGCCAATGATTCCGCCAAAGCCTGTAGACATTGACTTTCCATACCCTGCACGAATCTCTGTAAAAGATGCATACATGCGAGTAGATGCGATAGCTGAACCATCGCAGACCCCACCTTTAAATCCACTACGAACTAGAACACGTGCTAAATCAATATCATCTAGAACACTCGATTGAATCGAGTTAAATCCTCCGATTGATACTAGTGCGCTTTTTTTAATGAAGAGAAACTGCCCGTTTGCAACAGCTAACGATGGACGTGCACTTCTCATCGCAAGTCGAAGTGGAACAGTGGTCATCCATGTCCACTGTAAGAGTGGCTGAATGAGTCTTTCTGTCAGAGTTTCCGCTATTTGCGCGGGGTAGGGAGAGAGAAAATCCGATCCTGTTCGTTGCAGGACCGCATCCATCGCAGAGAGCGCATCGGGTGCGAGTCGAACATCGGCATCAACAGTCACAATGTAATCGTGAGTTGCGTGGCTAAGCCCTTGCGATAGCGCCCATGGCTTACCCATCCAATTATCTGGCAAGGGGGCCGCACTTACTACCTTCATTGCAGGGTGATTTCTAATTGCCTGGCGTAATAACTCTCCGGTTCCATCCGTTGAGTTGTCATCGATAAAGATGACTTCATATCGTGGGTGATCGAGCGCGCCTAGAGATGAGACAAGCTCTGAGACATTTTCAGCTTCATTGCGGCATGGAATAAGTATCGAAAAACTTAAATTGTTCGAGCTTTGCCCTCGAG
>CANESA010000048.1 GCA_947440735.1 Candidatus Nanopelagicaceae bacterium | reverse complement strand
TCGGTGATTTGGCGTGAAGCCTTCCATCGCCGCACCACAATTCAGTCAATTCTTTTTCACACGTCGCGTGGAGAACTCAAGGGGAATTAAGTACTCTTTGCCCATGTTAGTAGCCGTCCCTAAAGAGATCCGCGATGGCGAAAAGCGCGTCGCACTAGTCCCAGACATCATCAGCAAGTTAACGCGTCTTGGCCTTGAAGTGGCCATTGAATCTGGCGCTGGAGTTGCTGCACAAGCAAGCGATGATGCCTACCGCGCTGCAGGTGCCCAGGTGGTTGCAGGCGATGTACTCAAGAGCGCAGATGTCGTTCTCTCAGTCACCGCACTTACTCCGGCTCAAATTGCGACCTTGAAAAAAGGTGCAATCACAATCTCATTCTTATCTGTAGTAAATCAGCGTGAATCTATCGAAGCAGCAATGGCTGCCGGAGTCACTGCATTCTCACTCGAATTAGTTCCGAGAATTTCTCGTGCGCAATCAATGGATGCGCTTACATCACAAGCACTATGTGCCGGTTATCGCGCATCGTTAGTGGGCGCTGAACTTTCACCACGATTCTTCCCGATGTTAATGACTGCGGCAGGAACCGTTACCCCTGCACAAGTTCTTATTCTTGGAGCAGGCGTTGCAGGCTTGCAGGCAATTGCAACTGCTCGTCGCTTAGGCGCGGTTGTCTCTGCCTATGACGTGCGTCCATCTTCTGCAGATGAAGTGAAGTCGATGGGTGCAACATTTATTGAACTCGAACTTGAATCACTCGAAGGTGCTGGCGGTTATGCACGCGAGATGACAGAAGAGCGCGCTGCAAAACAACGCGAACTTTTAACTCCATACATTGCTAAATCCCACGTTGTGATTACAACTGCTGCAGTTCCAGGTCGCACCGCGCCACGTTTGATGACAGCGGCAATGGTTGATGCGATGGAAGAAGGAACGGTAATTGTTGATCTTGCCGCTGAAACCGGTGGCAATGTCGAAGGATCAAAACCAGGTGAAATTGTCACAACAAGTAAAGGTGTACGCATCTGGGGCGGCAAAGATGTTCCTAGCCAGCTCCCATTCCACGCATCAAGCTTGTACTCACGCAACGTCGTCAATCTCCTCACGCTGCTGACAAAGCCAGCCAGTGAAGGCGTTGAAGTCTCATTAGATCTCAACTTTGAAGATGAAATTATCGATGGCTCTGCTGTCACACATGCTGGCGTCGATCGAAAGGCAGGCAAGTAAATGGAAGCCCTCACACCTATCGCGGTGATTTCAATCTTCACGCTCTCAGTTTTCGTCGGTTTCGAAGTTGTTTCCAAGGTTTCTTCAACGCTCCACACACCTTTGATGTCAGGTGCCAACGCAATTCACGGTGTCATCTTGGTGGGAGCAATCATCGTCGCCTCGCACTCGGATACAACACTTGAACTTACGCTCTCTGTTATCGCGATTATCTTGGCAACAATCAACATGATCGGTGGCTTTGTTGTTACCGACCGCATGCTCGAAATGTTTAAGGGTAAGAAAGGAGGCGCAAAGTGAGTGACTTCGTTTATGACCTCATCGGCCTTACAGCCGGCGTCTTCTTTATTCTTGCTCTCAAAGGTCTCTCGCATCCACGCACTGCACGCCGTGGAAATCTCATCGGCGCAGCTGGTGCTGGTGTTGCCACAGTCGTTGTCTTCTTCCACGGAGAAATCAAAAACCTCTGGTGGATCCTGGGTGCAATCGCAGTAGGAACTATCGTCGGTGTACCTGCTGCTCGCAAAGTTCAGATGACACAGATGCCACAACTCGTCGCACTCTTTAATGGTGTGGGCGGCGGCGCAGCAGCACTAGTTGCAATCGTTGAATACTTAAGTCTTGGTGACACTGCATCGACTGCAGAAGTTATCTTCACAGTATTTACCGTTGTCGTCGGTTGCGTTTCTTTCAGCGGATCGATCGTGACATTCATGAAGCTACAAGAGCTCATGACTACACGCCCTGTTGTATTTCCGGGTGGACGCTTTGTTATTGCAGCGACGCTCGCTGCTGTTCTTGGCTCATCAGGATGGGTTGTCGTAGAGCTAGGTACAACGCCACTTTTGGTCGTTGCCGGTCTCTCTCTCGCATTCGGAATTCTCTTCGTATTACCTGTGGGTGGCGCAGATGTTCCAATCGTTATCTCACTCCTTAATGCCTTCACTGGTCTGACAGTTGCTGCCAGCGGATACGTTCTAGATTCAACGCTATTGATTATCGCGGGAACACTCGTCGGTGCATCAGGAACAATCTTGACGCGCATGATGGCTGAAGCGATGGGTCGTTCACTCTTTGGAACTCTCTTCGGTGCATTTACTGCCAAGCCTCAAGAGGCTAGCGGAGTTGCAGAAGATCGTCCGGTGCGAAGTGGTTCACCTGATGACGTTGCAATCTTGCTCAACTATGCACGTCGCGTAGTAATCGTTCCTGGATTCGGTTTAGCTGTTGCACAAGCACAGCACACTGTTCGCGAACTTGCTGATCTCATGATTTCAAAGGGCATCGATGTTGCATACGGTATTCACCCAGTTGCAGGTCGTATGCCTGGACATATGAACGTGCTTCTTGCAGAAGCGAGTGTTCCTTACGATCAATTAGCGGAGATGGATGAAGTTAATCCAACGTTCGGTCAGACAGATGTCGCCATTGTTATCGGCGCAAACGATGTTGTAAACCCTGCAGCAAAGACAACACCTGGGTGCCCGATTTATGGAATGCCAATCTTGGAAGTTGCTAACGCAGCAAACGTCATCTTCCTGAAGCGCTCGATGCGTCCAGGATTTGCTGGAATCGAAAACGAATTGCTCTATGACCCAAAGACGATGTTGCTCTTTGGCGATGCGAAGGCTTCGCTCACAAAGGTTGTCTCAGCACTTAAAGCTCTATAGTTTCGAGTCCAGAAGCAATACCGCATGACCATCCAATGATTCTTCTTGGTATGCCTAGGGCTGTTCCAATAATCAACCAACGGATAAACTCTCCCCTATGAAACGACTCTCGGTCATCGCTTTAGTTGGATCTTTACTCCTAGCAGCTGGTACTTCTCCGGCGAATGCTGCAATTAAAGCCGGTGATGTGTGCAAGAAGTCCGGACAGATCAGCACAGTTAAGGGACTTAAGTACACCTGTACCAAGAGTGGTAAGAAGTTAATTTGGAGTAAAGGTGTAAAAACCCCAACCCCAACGCCAACGCCAACCCCGACCCCAACCCCAACAGTAGTTCAAGCGAAAGCACTGACGATAGACAACTTAGATTACGAGCAGGTTTACATTAAATCTCGCGCTGAAGTTGCTAAATACGTGGCTAGTGGTGTGAGCAGCGAAGGTGTGATTGATTTTCAAGTCGGGGCAAACGTCGACGCATGGCGAATTGAAATTGCTAAGACAGAAGTAGATTCAGCTGTGAAATTATGGTCCTCTTTCTTCAAGCCCTCAGCAGTGACAATTATTTGGTATTCATCAAAAGATATTCCGTGGGCAAAGACTAGATATGAAGCAGCAGGTGGAAATCCCGCGTGGGCAAGTGGGTTTACCGGTTGCACTCCACAATATTGTGGAGGTGCGTCTGCATCATTGATGGCGGGCGAAAAATTCCTCTTTGAACAAGGCTTGGAATTTCAGGATCAAGGTTTATGGAATCGCGCCACAGCTGCTCATGAGTACACACATCTTGCACAGTCTGGACTTAGCAAGCCAACAGGCTTAAATTCAATTCCTTGGTGGTCGGTGGAAGGTGGCGCTCAGTTCTATGGCGAAGCAATTGGATATACGCCTTTTGACTCAGCGAAGCAAGCACGTTCAGGAATGCATACGCAGTACGCGTTGGACTCTCAAGCACATATCACTTCTCTCTTTCCAGGACAAAACCTCAAATCTCTTCTTCTGAAGAATGACCCTGCTATTACAAAGACACTAATGAAGAGCATTGAGGTTTCAAGTAACTCACCAGGAGCTCTTGGATTGTCGTACCACTTGGGCTCATACGCAACGGAGGTTTTAGTTGCAGTTTATGGCCATGAGAAGATGGCACAGTTCTACAGCTCATTTGCGACCAGTAGTAATTATGAATCCAACTTCAGCAATGTATTTGGAATTACTCTGGATACGTTTTATATCAAGCTCACCCCATATCTAGTATCGATGTCGGCAGAATTAAAGTAACTCTGAGCATTGCGCAGGTAGTTAGGGCCGGTATTTGTCTTTCGAGTTGCTGGTAGTTGAAAGTTCAACTATTCTCTGAGGATAGCTAAGGGGTAAAAATGCCAGCAGTAACCGTTTCCGATATCACCGTACTTCCACGCATTTCATCTGCACCGGGAGCACAACCTCGCACAGTAAAGAGCATTACAACTGCGCCACAAGGTTTTGAAGGTGAAGGTTTTCCAGTTCGTCGCGCATTTGCTGGCGTTGATTTAGCAGAGCTCGATCCATTTATTCACTTGGATCAAATGGGTGAAGTGGAATATGCACCGGGAGAACCTAAGGGAACTCCATGGCATCCACATCGCGGTTTTGAAACTGTTACATACATTATTGATGGAATCTTCGATCACCAAGATTCAAATGGTGGCGGCGGAACAATTACCGATGGCGATACACAGTGGATGACTGCTGGTGGTGGAATTCTTCACATTGAAACTCCCCCAGAGAGTTTGGTAATGAGCGGCGGTTTATTCCACGGATTCCAGTTGTGGGTTAACTTGCCTGCAGCAAAGAAGTGGTCGCCTCCTGCATACCAAGATGTTCGCGCAAACGATGTTGCGTTGTTGTCATCTCATGATGGCGGTGCGTTAATCCGTATTATCGCTGGTGAACTCGATGGACATGTTGGTCCGGGGTCTACGCAAACTCCAATTACTTTGATTCATGCAAGTGTTGCAGCAGGCGCGGAACTTCGTCTTCCATGGCGTCGCGATTACAACGCACTTGTATATGCGATGTCAGGACACGGATTTGTTGGTGCGGGATCTCAACCAATTCAGATGGGACAACTTGCTGTCTTCGGTGAAGGTGATGAGATTGTTATTCGTGCGGCGCAACATCAAGAATCGCGTTCTCCTCAACTCGAGCTCTTTATTCTCGGCGGTGCGCCAATTAAGGAACCTGTTGCTTGGATGGGTCCATTTGTGATGAATACAAAGCGCGAAGTACTGCAGGCGTTTGAGGATTTCCAAAAGGGCTTACTTGGTTCGATTCCAGCGATTTATAAGGAAGATGCCAAGCCAAAGGCACCGATTCAGCGCACAGATAAGTTGCAGGGTGATAGTCCTGCGCCTGC
>CANESA010000047.1 GCA_947440735.1 Candidatus Nanopelagicaceae bacterium | reverse complement strand
TGTACGCATACGAAGACGTTGCGCCTCCAATAACTTGCCCTGTTTCTCAAAAGCATTGAGCTGTATCTGAAGTTCATCCTGAATGTCACCAATGGCGCGCTTCATAGTCTCAGGGCTTGCCGCATAGTGGGTCGCAGGGAAGATATGAACTTCACTTTCGTCACGGATGATTTCACCCGTCAGCGGGTGCAAGGTCATGATCTTCTCTATCTCATCACCGAACATCTCAATACGGATTGCAAGTTCTTCGTACATCGGGATAATCTCGATCGTATCTCCACGAACGCGGAACGTACCGCGCTCGAAGGCGATGTCATTGCGCTTGTATTGGACATCGACAAACTTGCGAAGGAGAGCGTTGCGTTCGATCTCGTCCCCTACCTTGATATGGAGCATGCGATCGATATATTCCTGAGGTGTGCCTAATCCGTAGATGCAAGAAACTGTGGCAACTACGATCACATCGCGCCTTGTGAGAAGTGAATTTGTAGCAGAGTGGCGGAGCCGTTCAACCTCATCATTAACGCTTGAATCTTTTTCGATAAAGGTATCTGTCTGCGGTACATAGGCTTCTGGTTGGTAATAGTCGTAATAAGAGACGAAATATTCAACGGCGTTATTTGGTAGTAGCTCTCGAAACTCATTTGCGAGTTGAGCGGCGAGTGTTTTATTGGGAGCTAAGACCAGCGTTGGACGCTGTAATCGCTCAATAAGCCACGCCGTTGTTGCAGACTTTCCTGTGCCGGTAGCTCCTAGAAGTACAACATCCTTCTCGCCAGCATTTATTCGTTGCGCAATCTCTTCGATAGCTTGAGGTTGATCGCCGGCAGGTACATAGTCAGAGATGACCTGAAAGGGCGAAGCGATACGGGTGAAATCACCATTGTCAGACACGTCGGTAGCCTACTAGCGAGATCCCTCTGATGAGAGGTCAGCAATTTGCCCCTCCCAGAGATTTTCAACCTGACGCAGAAGGTGGTCCTCGTCTCCGTCGTTAACAATGACCGCATCTGCAATATCGATACGTGCCTGCGATGGTGCCTGGCTCGCAAAGCGGGCCTTGATATCAGTGATGAACATTCCGCGCGTCAATAAACGCTCGGTGCGCAGTTCTTCATCAGCTTCAACGGTAACAATGAAATCAAACTTGCTCGCCGCATCAGTTTCAACGAGAAGCGGTATTTCGTAAATCAGATGTGCAGCAGGTTCATTATCAAGGACCGCTTGTGTAAATAGTTTCTGAACACGGGGATGAATAATTCCTTCAAGATCAGCTTTAGCGACGGGATCAGAGAAGACTATCTCTGCAAGCGCTTTACGGTTAATGTCACCGTTGGCCAAGATTTTTTCGCCGAAGCGAGCAACAACTTCATCAAAACCTTCACTGCCGCGTTCAATTGCAATTCGTGCAAGATGATCAGCATCTACAACGCTAGCCCCAAGCTCACTAAAAAATTGAGCGACCGTTGACTTGCCGGCACCAATTCCACCCGTGAGCGCGATTACCTTCATGCGCAGAGCCTACCTGTGCTGTTATGGAATGAAGAAAGCCCCACACGATCAACGTGTGAGGCTTTCTTACTTACGATAATTTATTCAGCAGTCTCAGTAGTTTCGGCAGCTGGTGCTTCGACTGGTGCATCAGCTGGTACACCGGCAGCATCAGCAACCTTCGCCTCTGCCTTCTGCTTCTTGTGAGCTAGGAATCGAACTTGTGCTTCCTGGTACTGACGTTCCCACTCTTCGCGTTGGGCGTCATGTCCTGGCTTCCACTCTTGAGTTTCAGGATCGAAACCTTCTGGGTAGATGAAGTTTCCTTCTGCATCATAGCGAGCAGCCATTCCGTACTGTGTTGGATCGAATGCTTCGATTTCAACTTCGGTACCTTCATTAGCCTGCTTCAATGAGAGTGAGATGCGGCGACGCTCAAGATCAATATCAATGATCTTGACGAATAGCTCGTCATCAACTGCGACAACTTGCTCAGGAATTTCTACGTGGCGTTCTGCCAACTCAGAGATATGTACAAGCCCTTCGATTCCTTCATGAACGCGAATGAATGCGCCGAATGGAACGAGCTTGGTCACAACACCTGGAACGACCTGATTAATTGTGTGTGTACGAGCAAATGCCTGCCATGGATCTTCCTGTGTCGCCTTGAGTGAGAGTGAAACGCGCTCACGCTCGAAATCAACTTCAAGTACTTCAACAGTAACTTCATCGCCCACTTCAACAACTTCGCCCGGGTGATCAATGTGCTTCCATGAAAGCTCTGATACGTGGACAAGACCATCTACGCCACCAAGGTCAACGAATGCACCAAAGTTAACGATGGATGAAACAACTCCTGTGCGAACCTGGCCCTTTTGGAGCTGGTTGAGGAATGTTGTACGAGATTCAGATTGTGTCTGCTCAAGGAATGCACGACGTGAAAGAACAACGTTGTTGCGGTTCTTGTCGAGTTCGATGATGCGAGCTTCGACCTGCTTACCAATATATGGTGTGAGATCGCGGACGCGACGCATTTCAACCAGTGATGCTGGCAAGAAGCCACGCAAACCGATATCAACGATAAGTCCGCCCTTAACAACTTCAATAACTGTTCCGACGACAACTTCGTCGCGTTCCTTCTTGCCTTCGATCTCTCCCCATGCACGCTCGTACTGAGCACGCTTCTTAGAGAGGATGAGGCGTCCTTCTTTATCTTCCTTCTGAAGAACAAGAGCTTCTACCTTGTCGCCAACCTTAACAATGTCATTTGGATCTGCATCGTGGCGGATTGAGAGTTCGCGTGAAGGGATAACACCTTCTGTTTTGTACCCAATATCAAGAAGTACTTCTTCGCGATCTATCTGAACGACTGTGCCTTCGACGAGGTCTCCGTCGTTGAAATTTCTGATTGTGCCTTCGATTGCTGCTAGAAAATCTTCAGCTGATCCGATGTCATTTACTGCAATTACTGGTGATGTAGACAAGTGAGCTCCGTAGGGATAATTAAGTAGTAGGACTCAGGCTATTTGCCTGAAGAACAGGTGAAGGGTACGCGGGTGAGGGACTGCCGGGCAAATCCCCGCATAGAATCACTCACTATGAAGCGATATCGGGAACTCTTTACCTTTCCCCAAGTGATCTCACTAGGGATTAGCGCCTTCCCCGCCCGTTTAGCCTACGGAATGATTGGTCTTGGAATTTTCTTCAAAGCCGAACAGGAAACTGGTTCAGTTGCCATCGCCGGTTTTGCAATCGGATTAAATTCTTTAGCTGGTTCCCTGACTGCCGGAATCCGCGGCTCTGTGATGGATAGATGGGGCCAGAAGTGGACTCTAAGACTTTTAGTTCCTTCATATTCAGCCCTCATCCTGACACTCAACAGCATGGAGACTTCGCGATCTATCCTCATCACAGCTTTTATTCTTGGCATTACAGCGCCACCGATTAATTTATCTGTGCGTCCACTTTGGAAAGATCTTGTCCCCGACACATACTTGCGTACCGCCTATGCATTTGATTCAGCCATGATGAGTTCGACAAATGTAATCGGCCCAGTGGTTGTCACCTCACTTGCACTCTCTAGTCGCTCTTATCTCGCACTCGATACTGTTGCGGCCCTGATGTTTACAGGAGGAATAGCACTCGCTCTCACACCAGTCTCGCGTAATTGGATTCCAGAGAAGAAGGTCAAGGGCCAGGGTAATATCTTTGCTAACCGTGCCATGCAACTCCTCATGTTTGAGGGCTGCTTCATCGGATTTGGTTGGGGCGTCTTCGATGTGGCCGTCCCAGCATTTGCAACGCAAGAAGGTGTCCCCCATCGCGTAGCGTGGATATTTGCATCCTTTGGCGTTGCAACAGTTATAGGCGGATTACTTGGTGGCTTGGTATCAAAGAAATTGGCACCATTGCCAGCGCTGCGACGCGCATATCTCTTCTGGTTCATTACCTGTATTCCAGTAGTCATTACATATCCAGACTGGACGATGGCGGTAGTTGGAGCGTCAATCGGTTTCGTTGGCGGAGCGGTACAAGTCTTTTACTTTGAAGTACTTGAAGCGGTGCGACCACAAGGGTCGCAGACATCATCACTTGGTTGGATCTGGAGCGTCGAAGGTTCTTTCATGGCAGTCGGCGCTGCAGTCGGCGGGGTTGTCTCCGAGTACTTCTCTCCACGCGTTGGCTTAGCAATGCTGCCACTCATGTTATTTTTTGGTTTCCTTATTCTCAGCATCGGCGCGGGCAGACTCTCTGCTGCAAATGATCTCCCAACCGATGAAGAAGATCTTGCTGCCATGGCTGATAACGCAAACCGTAATACTTAAGTTTTAGTGTGCCGCTTCATTCCAGCTCATTCCCACCCCAACGTTGACATCGAGCGGTGCTTTAAGTGGATATGCATTTCCCATCTCGCGGCGAAGAATCTCGGTGGCAATATCAATTTCCTCCGTAACGCTCTCAAGAATTAACTCGTCATGCACCTGCAGTAGCAATCGAGAACGCAATCCTTCAGCCACGAGGGCCTTCTGCACATTGAGCATTGCTAATTTAATGATGTCAGCAGCTGAGCCTTGGATAGGTGCGTTCAAAGCCATCCGCTCTGCGATTTCGCGACGTACGCGATTGTCCTGCATAAGATCGGGCAAATATCTGCGACGACCTAATACCGTCTCGGTATATCCGACCTTGCGCGCTTCCTCAACAACGTTCTTTAAATAATCTCTGATCCCTCCAAAGCGAAGGAAGTAACGATCCATCAAGTCTTGCGCTGCAGGTGGTGAGAGATCCAGCTGGGCTGCAAGTCCGTATGAACTCAGGCCATAGGCAAGACCGTATGACATCGCCTTAATCTGGCGACGCATTTCAGGATCTACATCAGTAGGCGCGACACCAAAGACCTCGGCTGCAACCGTTGCATGGAGATCTTCTCCAGATGAAAATGCTTCAAGAAGATGCGCGTCATTTGATAAATGGGCCATGATGCGCATCTCTATCTGGCTGTAATCTGCAGTGATCAGTTGATCAAAGCCTTTACCTGCAATGAAGCAATCGCGAATTTTGCGCCCTTCTTCGGTACGAACCGGAATGTTCTGTAGATTGGGACCTACTGATGAGAGTCGACCTGTCGCTGTGACGGTCTGAGCAAAGTGCGTGTGGATACGTTGATCAGATGCGATCTCTGCAATCAAACCTTCGATTGTCGAGGCTAACTTCTTCGTCTCACGAATACGAAGTAGCGCTGCCAGTACAGGGTGGTGAGATTTTGCAAAGAGCCAGGCTAAGGCTTCAGCATCTGTAGTAAATCCAGTCTTAATCTTCTT
>CANESA010000046.1 GCA_947440735.1 Candidatus Nanopelagicaceae bacterium | reverse complement strand
TTGTTATCAGCCTTCCCCCTACAGAGGAAGAGTTTGAGTCAATGCTCAGCCTTGGTATTCCAGTTGCTTTGGTGGGTATGCATCATAAAGATTGCGCAAGTGTTGCAATTGATGACGTTGCAGCTGCACGCACTGCAACTCAACATTTAGTCAATCAAGGACATCGAAATATTGCGCTGATGTCTGGCCACCCCGATGACCCATTTAATTTCAGCGTCCCGCAAGATCGCCGTAAAGGTTTTCTTCAAGTCTTAGTTGAAAATGGACTTGAGTGGGACTCTTCTCGCGAAGTTCACGGTGGATTTACTATGCAGACTGCAGCTCGAGCCATGGATGATCTTCTGGCACGTCCTAATCGACCGACTGCAATTTTTTGTGAGTCAGATGAGATGGCTTTTGGTGTGATGCAGGCAATTCGCCGCCACGGTCTTAAATGTCCCGATGATATTTCGATTATTGGTTTTGATGGACATGAGATGTCCGAATTTTCAGAGTTAACGACAATCGAGCAACCTGTACAACTGATGGGCGAGATGGCTGCATGGTCGATTATGGAACGACTTCGCAAACCACTCAAGGAACCAAGTCCTCTCATTGTTCCAACAACACTCGTAGTTCGAAACTCGACAAAACGTCTAGCCCCAGAGCACTCTTAGTGGAATACTCGCTGCATGAGCGACATTGATGTCACCGCGCCCACTCTTGCCGAACTCGCTACTCACCACAGTGAAAAATGGCGCGCATTCGCTCCCAATGTAATTCCACTTCCAGTAGCCGAGATGGATTTTCCAGTCGCAGCACCGATTCGAGAATTTCTCCACTCAATGGTCGAAAAATCAGATATGGGTTACCTCGGTCCAATTCCTGAACTCGGCAACTCTTTTGCAGCATTTGCTGCCACACGATGGAGCTGGAAGATAGATCCATTGCGTGTGCGCCTAGCAACAGATGTTGGGGTCGGCGTTGTCGAAATCCTTCGCGCCTTCACAAATCCAGGTGATGGCGTTTTGATCAGCTCACCTGTCTATCAGAATTTTTACACATGGATGAATGAGACCAAAGTGAAATGCATCGATGTTCCATTTATACATCAGCCATCAGATGATGTTTCACTTGCATGGAGCATCAACTGGCAAGGAATCGAAGAGGCATATAGCAGTGGTATCAAAGTTCACCTTCTCTGTTCACCGCATAATCCAATAGGCCGCGTGTTTACGCGTGAAGAGCTCAGTAAGTTTGTTTCGTTGGCAGCAAAACATAATGTCACGATCATTAGCGATGAGATTCATTCACCGCTTGAATACTCTGAACACCCATTTGTTCCGATACTCACTCTAGGTAACGATGCAGAAAGTCACTGCGTTGTCGTTACAGCGGCCAGTAAAGGCTGGAATATTGCAGGACTCAAATGCGCGATCATTGTCTCTGCCAGCGATGCGATGCACGAACGACTTAACGCACTTCCACCAGCACTTCACTTTCGCGCATCACTCTTTGGTGCCTTCGCAACTGCCGTTGCATTCGACAAGTGCGTCCCTTGGCTCGATGCCGTCATCGAACAGCTCGATCATAATCGTCATCTCATCTCGACCTTACTCGCTGAATATTTGCCAGAGGTTATTTATAATCCACCACAGCACTCTTATCTAGCGTGGTTTGATCTCTCTGCTCTCAACTTGGGCGATGAACCAACCGCGGTTATTCTGGAAAAGAGCAATGTTGCTCTCAACGCTGGCCACATTTACGGTGCGCAATGGGGACAGTTTGCTCGCATGAATTTTGCGACAAGTCCTGAAATTATTACTCAAGCAATCACTCAGATGGCAAGGGGAATTCGTGGCTAGTGACTATGACTCACTCGTTGTAGGTGGGGGACATAACGGACTCGTTGCCGCTTCATACCTAGCCAAAGCAGGCAAGAAAGTGCTCCTTCTTGAAGGAGCGGCTGAACTCGGTGGGGCCACTGCCAGCGTTCGAGCATTTCCTGAATTCGATGCTCACCTTTCTCGCTATTCATATTTAGTGGCGCTACTTCCAGATCAGATTGTGAAAGATCTCGGAATCAACTTTGAAACTCTCAGCCGTGAGGTCTCTTCGTACACCCCGTATGAAAAAGATGGCGAACATGATGGTCTTACCGTTTTCACGACTTGGAACAAAGAGACCGCTGATTCATTTTCCAGACTTACAGGCTCTGAAGCAGAAGGCGCTTCTTGGCAGAGCTTTTACTCGGAAATTGCTGAGTTCGCCGCTCGATCAGCACCATCCATGCTCCAACCATTAATGACTCGCTCGCAGATGCGCACTGCTGTAGGAATGGATTCTGTCTGGGATTACATGATCGAGCGTCCCATCGGTGAAGTCATTGAAGAACGATTTGCTAATGATCTTGTACGCGGAGTCGTACTTACAGATGCACTCATCGGCACATTTATAGATTCCATGAGCATTCAAGCAAATATCTGTTTCCTCTATCACCTGATTGGAAACGGTATAGGCCAGTGGAAAGTTCCTCGCGGAGGAATGGGCGCATTGGTTACTGAACTTGAGCGAATTGCTCGTGGTCACGGAGTCGAGATCCAAGTTAATTCACAGGTGTCTGCCATTGATAGCACTGGTAATCAAGTAACAGTTTCCACTTCTGATGGACGCAGTTTCACTGCCACCGATCTTCTCTTTGCCGCAGCGCCACAAACGTTGGCAAAACTACGCGGGAAAACGCCACCTCAATCTTTGCAGGGTTCACAGATCAAGATGAATATGCTTCTTACGCACTTGCCACGATTGAAATCTGGTATCGATCCACGTATCGCATTTGCTGGCACATTCCACATTAATGAAAGTTACTCGCACCTTAATCTGACGTATGAGATTGCAGCCGGCGGAAAAATGCCAGATCGACTGCCACTTGAAATGTACTGCCACACACTTACCGATCCGAGCATCCTCTCGCCAGAATTAGCTCGTCAGGGATATCACACACTCACACTCTTTGGTCTGCATACTGATGCATCTCTCTTTGATGCCAACCCAGAACAATCACGAGATGCTGCAGTAGCTAGTGCTCTTGCCAGCCTTAATGAATATTTAGAAGATCCAATAGAGAGTGTTCTAGCAAGAAATTCAGATGGCACATATGCACTCGAAGCAAAATCCCCACTTGATCTTGAAGAAGCGATTGGATTGCCTCGCGGAAACATTTTTCATCGCGATCTTGATTTCCCATTTATCGAAGATCATGAAGCGACAGAGATCCCGCAATGGGGTTGCGAAACCGATGATCCACACATCTTTATCGCCGGAGCAGGCGCTCGGCGCGGGGGAGGCGTCAGTGGTATTGCAGGTCATAACGCTGCGATGTCAGTTCTCTCTCACCGATAGTCTGCATTAGGCTTGCACCATGAGCCACGATGCATCCGATGAGAAGCTCTCAACGAGAGCAGTTACTGCCGGCCGTCCACCTCGTGCCGGCGATAGCCCACTCAATACACCGATCTCACTGAACAGCACATTTACTGCTGGCGGCCCGATTGGTTACGGACGTTATGGCAATGACACATGGAGTGCAACAGAATCTGCAATCAGCGCACTCGAAGGTGGTCGTTCACTGATTTTCTCTTCAGGAATGGCAGCGATTTCCGCAGCCTTTTCAATTCTTCCTTGGGGTGCGCATATTGTCGCTTCGAATCAAGGCTATAGCGGAGTAATGACTCTGCTTGACCAATTCAGTAAGAGCGGTCGACTTAAAGTTTCTCTCGTAGATATTTCACATACTGATGAAGTGCTTGCTCAGCTGCCAGGTGCAGATCTGTTGTGGCTGGAATCGCCAACAAATCCATGTCTAGATGTCGCAGAGCTGCCTCAATTAATTGCAGCGGCAAAAGCTGCGAAAATTCTTGTGATGGTCGATAACACATTTGCCACAGCGCTGACACAACGTCCTCTTGAAATGGGAGCCGATGTTGTCATGAACTCTGTCACTAAATTCCTTTCCGGCCATAGCGATGTACTTATGGGCTCACTCTCTACCAATAGCGCTGATCTCTTCGCCTCCCTCGAGAGTGCTCGCAAATTTAACGGTTCGATCGCTGGCCCCTTTGAGGCATGGTTAGCCCTTCGAGGAATCCGAACATTCGCCCTCCGATTTGCCCAATCATGTAAGAGCGCTCAAGAGTTAGCTCAGCGCTTAAGTGCTCATCCCAAAGTCTCGCGAGTTCGCTACCCAGGCCTTACTACCGATTCACAACATGAACGCGCCAAGAAATTTATGGCTACCTACGGAGCAGTTCTCTCCTTTGAAATAATCGGTAGCGGGGCAGATGCAGATCGTGTCTGCGATGGCTCTTCGATCATTACCAACGCAACAAGCCTTGGCGGGGTGGAATCTCTCTGGGAACGTCGTCGACGTTGGCCGATTGAGAGCCCATCGGTTCCAGAAACACTCATTCGCTTATCTGTTGGCTGCGAAGATGTGGAAGATCTTTGGAAAGATATCGAAAAGGCGCTCTCTGCCATTTAACCCAGTGGTGGGCATTTTTTGAAAAAGAGGGGTAAATTTAAGACATGAAAATCATTCGACGAATCCTTGCCGGGCTGGCTGTCATTGCCCTGGCATTTAAAGGCGTCGCATCATTTCTGTCTTGGGTAGAGCGTCAAGATGATCAACCAGCGGAAGCGTGGCTTGATGAAGACGACTTGGATGAATCTGAACTCGAAGAAGCATAAATGAGTACCGAATACATCCCAGGCTCCTGCAATATCGGCGCTAGAGAAGTTCGAAGTCGCCAACTTGTTGCAGCAGCTGGGTTTCTACTCTTTATCTCTTCTTCTATCGCCCTTTTTGGAATCGATGCACCACGAGGTGCGCGATTAGCACTCTTCTTCCCATTGATGGTTGCAAGTATCGGCTGGGTGCAATCACGTAAAAAGTTTTGTCTTGCCTATGGATTTATGGGCACATTCAATTTTGGAAAGCTTGGCCAAATCTCACGTGTCGCAGATAAGTCAGCAAAGCGTGCGGATCGATTGACTGCAATTTCAATATTAGCGCAGGCGCTCATCTATGCCGCGGCAGGTACAGCCGTGATGTATCTGCTCCCAACATCTATCTGGTAGTTCTTAATTTTTCTTTCCAGGTTTTTGTGAAGGAGCAAAACCCTTCGCCCCCTTCATCGGCTTCATAGGTGGAATAGGCGGTTCAGGCTCAGGGCCAAGAAGTGCAACTGCTTCGTCGCGCGCGGTGGCTGCTGCTGCTCTGGCAGATGCCAGTGCCGCCTTACTTCCAGCGCTCTTTCCTGCAAAGTAAGCATCTTCAGAAGCTTTGCGTAACGCTCTATTAAAATCTCTCAGGATGATGCGA
>CANESA010000045.1 GCA_947440735.1 Candidatus Nanopelagicaceae bacterium | reverse complement strand
GTGCCGGCAAGAGGTGAACTTCATCGTAAATAATCAGACCCCAATCATGAGTATCAAAGAGATCAAGGTGGGCGTAGACACCATTCTTCTTCTTTGTCATCACTTGGTAGGTCGCGATCGTGACGGGGCGAATCTCTTTCTTCGCTCCTGAATATTCACCGATCTCATCTTCATTAAGTGTTGTACGGAGCAATAACTCATCCCGCCACTGGCGCGCTGCAATAGTGTTTGTTACCAAGATTAGAGTTGTTGCCTTTGCATGTGCCATTGCTGCAGCACCAACAATTGTCTTTCCGGCGCCACAGGGAAGAACCACAACACCAGAGCCACCGTGCCAGAATCCTTCAGCAGCTAACTCTTGGTAAGGGCGAATCTTCCACCCATCTTGTTTGAGTGCGATGTCATGTGCTTGTCCATCGACATATCCTGCAAAATCTTCTGCCGGCCAACCAAGACGCAACAGTGATTGTTTGATTGCACCACGTTGACTTGGATGCACCACGATTGTTTCAGCATCGATACGGGCACCCAGCAACGGTGCGATTTTTTTCGCGCGGATTACCTCTTCAAGAACTGCAGAATCAGTAGTTACAAGAATTAATCCATGAACTGGATCTGCTTCAAGTCGCAGACGTCCATAGCGTGACATCGTCTCTGCAACATCGACCAAGATTGAGTGAGGGACGGCATAGCGTGAATATTTGATGAGGGTATCGATCACTTGCTCGGCATCATGGCCGGCAGCTCGTGCATTCCAGAGACCAAGATTTGTCAGGCGATAGGTATGAATATGTTCTGGCGATCTCTCCAGTTCAGCAAATGGAGCGATAGCTCTGCGACATTCAACAGAGTCTGGATGATCAATATCTAAGAGAAGTGTCTTATCGCTTTGAACAATGAGCGGCCCATTAGTCATCCAGGAGATCCTTGATAAGAGCGTGCAATAGCGCTGTGCGCGGTTCAAGGGAAGCCGCACTTACCCATTCGTGTGGAGCATGTGCGCCTTGGCCAACTGCGCCAAGACCATCAAGCACTTGCGCACCTGCGGCAGCTGCAAAGTTTCCATCACTCGCTCCACCAACATGTGCGCTACCAAGTGGTGCCATACCGATTGAGGCGGCCACTTTTTCAGCGCGCTCATAGAGAGCTGCAGTAGAAGCGGGTTGTAGTGGTGGGCGATTAATTCCACCTGTCACTTCGATGCGAGCACGTGGATTCACCGCAGTGATACCTGTGATCGCTGCATGAATTCGCTCGAGCTCTGAGATCGCAAATGATCGGATATCAATATCAAGGATTGCATGATCTGGAACTGTGTTTGTTGTATTTCCTGAATGAAGAACAGTTGGAACAACAGTTGTTCCATGCTCTGCACTTTCAAGGGATGCCAGCTTGAGAATGATGTGTGCAATTTCAGTAGTTGCATTGACGCCCTTTTCAGGTTCAAGACCTGCATGCGATGCCACACCATGAACATGTACCTGGTACATCGACGTTCCTTTGCGGCCAGTCTTTACCTTGCCATCAAGAGATGCTTCAAGAACTAAAACTGCCTTCGCCTTTGATGAAATTTCTTTAATAAGTGCACGCGATGCGTGACTCCCAGTCTCTTCATCGGTGGTTGCAATGAGTGCAACAGATCCTTCAATACCTTTAAGTGCGTACAACGCTTGCAAGAAACCAGCTTTCATATCAAAAACGCCAGGGCCGCGAACTACATCGCCTTTTACTTCCCATAAAGGTTGATATGACCCATGTGGCCAGACAGTATCGAGATGAGCAAGAAGAACAATCTCTGGATTCTGTGCGCCCCACCAGAAAACAGGACGGCCTTCAATCTCTTTGATCTCTGCAGGAGTTCCAAGTACACGTGTTGCGATATCGCTCGCTAAGCGAACTACGTTGCGGCAGGCATCGAGATCTTCGGTGGGGGATTCACACCGAACAAGTGCTTCTAGGGCTGCCAACATGGGTGTAAGTCTGCCGTATTCGCTTGCATTCGCGCTCGTCATAGCGAAGCCACCCCCGTTATTCGAGCGATTCTAAAGGTGGTGATCTCACCGGTTGCATGATCTCGCGCCAGAAGTGAGCCGGCTGAGAGCTTGAGCGGGTCAATAATGCGGTGCGAAATCAAGCCATTGTTATCGGCATATCCAATTGAGAGAGATGTATCTGCCGAATGAGTCAAGTGATGACTCAATATTTCAAGAGTTTCATTTGCAGTTGTGCGCGGTAATTCACCGAGTGCGGATGCAGTGATATTGCGGAGAGTGCTCTGGCGATGACTGGATTTTTCTCCAGTGCGTAGCGTGCGAAGTGCTCCGTTAAGTGCAATCTCATCTGGAAGATCTATTTCGCCAACAATTCGAGGAGGTCGCGCCTTTGTCTGCGCGCGCATGATCCGTGGCCCGGTAAGAAGAATTCCCTTAGAGTCTTCAACGGCTGGGAGATACCCGGCATTTCTAAGAATGTTTACGGCATCATCTACTTCAAGATCACAGATAATGACTTCGGATGCAATCTTTCTAAAACCAAGTCCCTCAAGTTTCTTATCTCCGATAATTGATGCAATGACGGATTGATCTTCACAACGAATAAATGAGGTTGTGGCTCCTACGCGCAACTTTCCATGCTTCTTCGCAACATCGGCAATCAAGTATTCAAGCGGCTGAGGCATTGGGGTCTTTGATGTTGCCTTAAGAAATTTTGCAATGTCATCGCCAGTTTTACCGTGATCTAACGCTCTGCGAATCGTGGCATCGCTGAATCTAAAGACTGTTGCGCCACCTCGAGATTCAACATCTGCAAGAAGTGCCATCTCTTGTGCAACTACTTGGGCAAGTGGTCCAGGAGCAATAGCAGTGTTATCGCTTTGGATAAGTATGTGATCAACTTCGGCAGGAAGATCTGTATCAATCTTTTCAAGAGATTCACCTGCAAGTAGTGCTAACCCATAATCAGAGATCACTGATTGCCCTGTAATTCCTAGCCATTCAGCTTCGCGTAGCGTGTATTCAATGTAACTAGCTGGGACACCGCCCGTGCGCTTTGCGGGTCTCTGCCATTGTGCAGCGCTAATGAGTGAGTCTGCAGTGACCGCACCATCTTGATTCTCTTTCAGGAGTGCCAGCGTCAGCGAGCGAATCGAAGCTGCACTGACTCGATCGAGTTCTGGTCCAAGAGGTGCAATATTCTTCGTTGATTCATTTCCAACAAGACCACTCACGCGCGAAGTCGCTAACCAAGCAGATGCCAGAGATGACCATTGATCAGATGGGCGTTGGGTTAGCCAGATATCAAATTGTGTAGTCGGCAGGATTCGATCATCTGGATCAATCGTAAGGAGCGCGGTGACATAGCAAAGCTCTGCAACAAATGCTGCGCAACTTTCATCAACTCCTAAATGAAGTGCCAGAGCCTTGAGGTCTCGAACTCCTAAACCACCAGATCGCAGCGCAGTCGGAGGATCTTGTGCCCAAAAGTTAAGCACTTCTTCTACCCAGCGCAAGAATGTTGTGACATTGGCAATGGCAGCGCTATTTACATTCTTGCGATCTTTCACAGCAAATAAATATGTAATTTCAGGAGAGTTGATCTTCTGCTCTTTATGAATTTTTCCACCGCGAAGTGCAATAGCAACCTCGCGTGGCATCACAACAATTGTCTGGCTATAAGGAATAAGAAAACCTTCTTCAAGACACCACTGCACACCCGCGCTCGGTTTCTTGATATCTCCCACGCTTCCACGTGGAGGCCCCCATGCCATCGCATCGAGAATCTTCTTAGCCCCAGCTGGAGCATCGCTAAGTTTTTTAAGGTTGAGCTTTGCCATCGATGGTGGGCCAAGTTGGGCAACCTCGTTACCTAAAAGCTCGCGCAACGTTGTTGGCATGCGCAGCCCATCCTGAGCTGGATAGATAAGTCCACGTTCAATCAGGCCAGGAATAACAAAGAGGGCCGGCTTATCGGTAAGGGCAGCGATCGTTTTTTCAGCAAAAGGTTCCGCTGCAACCGCGCATGCTTCAAGTACTTGGAATTGCCATGTGTTCAGCGCATCAATTGCGCGGGCAAGTGAAGGCGCAGATGAAGCGCGAACGGCAAGACTTGCCATATCTGGCGGAACGGGAGAAATTAAATCGGGCCGATGAGAAAAGAGTTGTAAAAGGCCAGCATCATCTAACCCACGCAGGTAGTCGGCAAATGATCTAATTTCCATAACCTGCCTACATTAGTGCAGAAAGGCCTCGTACGTTAAATCAATTGCTAGCGAGAGCGACGACGAGGCGTGATGAAGGCGGCAATTGATGCAAGGCGAGAGATTGCCGGCCCCAAGAAGCGGTTGATTTTACGAGCTCGCCTAAAGTCATGAATCGGCCACTTCTCCTGTGTTGCCCAAATTCGAAGTTTGGCATCTGGATTGATCACCGATGGATTTCCAACGGTCTCAAGAAGTGGGAGATCGTTGTGGCTATCTGAATATGCAAAGCAATGTGAGAGATCAAAGTTATATTCATCTGCAATTCTTTCAAGAGCACGTGCCTTCTCTCGACCGTGCAGCAGTGGTCCATTCATCTCACCTGTGTAGACGCCATCTTTAATTGCTGCCTTGCTACCGAGCGCGCCTGTAAAGCCAAGCCGCTTTGCGATCAAAGTTGCCATATCTTCAGGGGCTGCAGTGACCAACCACACTTCCACTCCATCGGTCAGATGCGCTTGCGCAATTTCAATTGTTCCTTGCCATAAGGAAGGTGAGACGAATTCATCATAAATTTCTTCGCCAAGCTTCTGAATTTCTTGGACATTATGTCCACCGATAAAACTTGTTGCAGCGTTCTGAAATTTAACTATCTCTTCCTTCTTCTCAGTTCCAGTTAACCTAAATCTCAGATTGGCCAGAACAAAGCGCGAAATATCAGCCTTGGTGAAATACCCACGGTGGTACATCCCGCGGCCAAGGAAGTAGATAGTCGAACCACGGATGAGTGTGTTATCTACATCAAAGAACGCGGCCCTCTTCTGCTCGAGTGCCATGGCTCAACCATAGCGAAATCAACAGACTTCGCCCTTTATAGTTAGGGCTATGAGTAATACCGTCCATGTGATCCGCCACGGCGAAGTCCATAATCCAGAGAAAATTCTTTATGGTCGCCAACCCGGGTGGAGACTTTCAGATCGTGGACAAGAGATGGCCCAGGTTTTAGGGCAATGGTCAAAGGGTATTGATCTAGGCGCACTTCACGTATCACCCTTGCAACGCGCACAAGAGACAGCTGCACCCATCGCGGCTGCACATTCAATTGCAATCACAACAGATGAACGACTTATCGAAGCTGCAAATATCTTTGAAGGAAAACCATTTGGAATTGGTGATGGAGTTTTGCGTCATCCATCAGCATGGAAACATTTATGGAATCCATGGAGACCATCATGGGGCGAGCCATATGTCGAACAAATTAATCGCATGCTCGCAGCAGTCTTTGCAGCACACAAAGCAGCTGCCGGTAAAGATGCAATCTGTGTATCTCATCAATTACCAGTCTGGATCTTACGCAGCGCAATCGAAGGCCGTCGCTTGATCCATGATCCAAGAAGTCGCGAATGTACGTTGGCATCGGTCACAAGTATTCACTTTGACGATAATGGCGAGATCAGCGGAACCTCATACTCTGAACCGGCAGGACATCTCTTACCAGTTGTACCAAAGAAAAAATAATGCCTCACAAAAAAATTATCGCCGCTCTCTCACTGACTGCCCT
>CANESA010000044.1 GCA_947440735.1 Candidatus Nanopelagicaceae bacterium | reverse complement strand
GCAGCTGGATACCACACACCATCAACCCAGAAATCAACGCTGTAATTTTCTACCTTTAACACTGGATTAGACATGCAAAACCTCCGCCTTACGTGACAAGATAGAACGGTGAACAATCGTGAATTCTTCAGACCCCGTGGATCGGTGGTGGCTGCAGGCATTGCCTATGCGCTGCTTGCTGGAATGGCTCTGCAGAGCATCTTCGGTGATGGCCTGAGCGCTGCTGTGGGTGCAAGTGCATGGTGCACACTCTTTGCTTTGATCATTTACACCGTCTTGCATCGCCCCAGTATTGAGATTTTCGATGAAGGAATCCGGATTCACAATCCCTTGAGCACCATCATTGTCGGTTGGCAGGATGTCGATGTCATTGAAGCCAAGTACACCGCTTTCTTGCAACTTCGCGATGGCAAGAAGATAAGCATCTGGTGTGCGCAAACCCCAGGTAGATATCACTCCCGCACGATTCACCCCAGCGAGATGAAGGGGATCCAGCTCGATGGATTTATTCGCCCCGGTGAATCCCCACGTACTGACTCGGGTGTGGCGACGTATCTGTGTCGAACTCGTCTTGCCGCTTTCCGTGCGAACGGAATGAGTAACGGTGTGAGTTACCTGAGCTTGCGTGAAAATTCGCTGATCACCGCTCTTGGTCTCAATGCACTCTTCTTGATCGCTTATATTCTTATTCATGCGTGAGCACTCGCTTTCATTGCAGTGCGAGCATCTTGACGATCTTTACGTGTAATTCGTCGACGTTGACGTGGATCAAAGGCATCACGCAAACCATCACCGATGAAGTTAATACACAAGGCGATGGTTACGATAAACAATCCGGGATACCAGAATAGCCAGGGGCGAGTGGTAAAGGATTCTTGATACTGGCTGATAAGTGAGCCGAGCGATACATCAGGTGCGACAACTCCAAAGCCCAAATAACTCAGAGCAGTTTCAAGGAGAATCGCACCTGACATCAGCAGAGTTACTGAGACAATAATAATTCCGATAGCGTTTGGCAGAATGTGTTTAAAGATGATTCTACGATTTGTGGCACCGGCTACGCGAGCAGCATCAACAAACTCGCGCTCTCGGAGAGTTAAAAACTCGCCTCGAACTAGTCTGGAAAGCCCTGTCCAAGAAAAGAGACCTAGATAGAAAGCTAGAAATGCAACTCCGAAATTTCCAAAGTGAAAACCGATAACCGATCCAATAATGATTGATGGCACTGTAATAATGAAATCTGTAAAACGCATCAAAATTGAATCCACTGTGCCGCGATAGAATCCTGCAATTGCTCCCACAACGGTGCCGATTACTCCACCAATAATTCCGATAATCACCGTAACCATGATTGAGCGTTGCGCACCACGCATCACGAGTGCAAAGTAGTCACGACCAATATCGTCTTGACCGAAAGGATGCTCGCCTAAACCTACTCCCGCTCCACCAAGCCATTGTGGGCGAAGGCTTGCAGTAGGACATCCGACAAGACCATCTTTACATCCAGTTGTTAAATCTGGGAGATCTTCGATGCCGTATTTCCACCATCCTGGATAAGTCCAAGGTCCAATCTTCTGCTTCAGCGCTGAGAATACGATAATCACGATTGAAAAAAGAACAAAAATAGCGATCATCGCAGCCTTATGTTGCAAGAAACGTTTGCGAACAATCTGACCTTGGCTTAAGCCTTCGGTCTCCTTGTTAATAATGGATCCTTCGAGTACCCCACTATCTTCTAACTTCTTTTTCCCGAAAATCATTTACCTGCTCCTGCTCTGATGCGTGGATCCATCACTGAATAAAGAAGATCTGCCACTAGATTTGCAAGCAGCGCCAGTGTTCCGGTTAGGAAAAAGACTCCCATGAGTAAATTAAGATCAAATGAGTTGATTGCTGAATTAAACAGAGTTCCCATTCCAGTCCAGCCAAAGACTCGCTCAGTAATAATTGCGCCACCTAATATTCCAGCAAAATCTACAACCATAATTGTGGTTAAAGGAATCATTGTGTTACGGAATGCATGACGCATAATCACAGTGCGTTCATTAAGCCCTTTGGCGCGAGCCGTTCTTATGTAATCCTGATTGAGAACTTCCAACATGGTTCCACGGGAGAATCTGATGTATCCAGCAAAAGAAATCGCAGTAAGTGCAATAGTTGGAAGAATTAGGTGCATCAGGATATCTAGCAGAGTAATCCAATAGTCAGTGGAATCTAGTAAAGCTTTGCTCTGGCCAATGGTGGGAACTGGACGTCCGTTAACTGCATCCGTATTGAAATATGGCTCCCACGTGCGCATCAACTTATCAAGAATCATCAATAAACCAGAAAGTATGCCGGTGAGCACCGCTGTTCGAATAACTGGGCCGCGATCGACCTTAGAGAAGTAAATTGAAGCAACAATTGCTGAGACCACCGTCAAGATTAACAAGCCAAAAATGATCAGCGGTTGGTACTCGCGCTCAAAGAGCCAATTCACAGGGTAATAGGAGACTAATCCGAGGGCTGACATTGAAAGCGCAGCTTTGAGCGATGGCTTGTGGCCGAGTCCGACTGAAAGTTGAGTTACCAAGAGTGCGGCTCCAATGCTGGCGATAAAAAATCCCACTGGTCCCAAGGCTGGTTGAAGGAACCAGTTGATTTGGAGAAGCAACGTAAGGGTTATCACGGTTCCCACAGATGTGATGCCAAATGCCTTCCAAAATTTCTTTCTCCCACCACCTAAGGCAGATGCAACAATCAAGCCGATGACGCCTCCAATCACCGCCATAGCCCTTGGAGCGATAGAGGGTTCTGCAAGCCAGTTATTGAATTCAATTGCCATAAATTGCTTAAGTAGGACTGCTACCCAGAAAATTGGCAGAGAAAAAAGGAGGAACGATACAAAAGTCATTGAATAATCAAAGCGAGAATACTGACGAAGAGCGGTGATAATTCCAATTGCAATTCCAAGCACAATGGCAACAATTACAGCCGTAGTAACGAGGCGCAAAGTTGTCGGAATGGCTTCAAATACCGCCACTGCAACGGACTCAGAAGTTCTTGTTTCACCAAGCGTAAACTTCCCAACAAATACTCCCAGAATTCCCTTGAGCCAAATAAAGTATCGCAGCGGAGGCGGAACATTGAGTTGGAGAGAGCGTGTGAGTTCTGCAATGGCTGCCTCGGCACCTGGGTCGGTACTGACTCTTAATTCGCCAATTGGATCACCAGAGATTGCCGCAAGGTTGTAGAGCAGAAAGCTTGAGCCAAAAAGGATTACTCCTAGTGTGCCTAAGCGTCGCATAATGAATGCAAGCATGACTGGTTAGCTCCCTTACTCAATTTTTTCAATTTCCAGAAAAAGGCTCAGATGACACTCGATTACTCGAGTGTCATCTGAGCACTTACGTTACTGCTTTTAAGCGAGTACTACAAAGAACCGAAGTTCAAATTAGTACTTCCACTCCCAGAAGTTCCAAAGTGCATTTGGAACTAGTGGTCCCGGATTTACACCCTTGAGATCACTGTTGTAAGCAGTTAATGAAGGCCACTGGAAGATTGGCAAGTGAGTAGCAGCGTCTGCCATCAAACTATCCAATTCAACGTAGCGAGAGAACTTCTGAGCATCTGTGAAGTTTCCAACTTCTAGCTCTCCGACGATTTCGTCGAATCTAGTATTGGAGAATCCCCAATCGCTAACGCCAGTTTTGAATTCTGAATAGATACCAGCTTGAAGTAGAGAACCCTTACCCCATGCATGGAATGCAGCATCGAACTTGCTATCAGTTGTAAATGCAGACCATCCCTGTGTAGGGGTGATATCCACATCAAAACCAGCTTCGGCAAGTCCAGCCTTTACAAGAGCAGCTTGTGCAGCACGGCGTGGGTTGCTTGGCTGACCCCAGAGCAACTTGACCTTGACTGAAGCACTTCCAGCTTTCGCATCTGGGAAGTACTTCTTGACAAGTGCAAGAGCCTTGGCTGTGCGCTGTGCCTGTGTTCCATCTGTGAACTTGTCCATGCCGTTCTTAGCGATCGCTTTTGCGTAATTTGGCTGTGTTGGGTAGTACTCCACAGCGTTCATTACAACAGCCTTTGCGTTAACAGGCTTAACGATCTTATCGATGATCTCTTGACGAGGATATGCCAGCAAGTAAGCGGTACGAAGGTCAACCGCTTTTTCAGACATTCCAGCGAATGGACCCTTGTAAGGATCTCCACCAGGTGCAGCACCAATACGAACTTGAATCAATTCGTGAGTTGCCTCTGGAGCACCGTCGAGAGTTATGCCCTTAATCTTGTTCAGTAGTGCGACAGAATCTGCTGTTGCAATCGCCGAGTACAGATCAGCTTCCTTATTGGCAAGTGCCTGTGCGGCAGCAGTTGAATCTGCAATTGTGACAAATACAATCTTCTCAATGCCACTTGTCTTTGGACCAGAGTTGTAACGTGGGTTGAGCTTGAGCGTTACACGCTGATCGCGGACGACAGATTCAACCATCATTGCACCGTTTGCTACCAAGAGCAATGGGTTGGTCTTGTCATTGATTTCCTTCAGATTGTAGCTATTTGTCCAGACATTACCTATTTTGGTAAGCATGGCTGTGTCCTTGCTGAGAAATGCGCGAAGGAATTTGTTCTTATTAGCTACGTTGTTGGCATTTGTACCGAGCTTTGTCTTTCCTTCAGCCAAGGCGACAAGAGCATGCACAGGAGATACACCTGGTGCATAGACTTCCCAGTCTGGGAAGAATGACTTCCACTCGATAACAACTGACATACGGTCAGAGGCCAAAGTAATATCCTTGATTTGCGTGTTATAAGTTCTTGAGTATCCACCTGAGTCAAAAACTGGAGTTTTAGTTGTTGAAGCTGGATCACCAAGGCCTGCATCAATTGAGTACTGGTTTGAAGAAACCACGTGTGTCAGCAGAAGATCTACACCAGTAATTGGTGTGCCATCTGACCAGACGCGGCCCTTAGCTACTGTGTACTTAACCTTGAATGGTGACTTGCTAATAATCTTGTATGAACCGAAAGTCTTGTTTTCGATCAATTCAGGCTTATCGTTGTAATAATTGAAACCGATACCTGACAAGTACCCAACATTGCCGTTGAGCACAAGGTTATGTTCTGTTGTGCCTGAGTTCAAAGATGTGAATGTATTGGAATCAATGACCACAACAGTTGAACGTGTAGCAGCAGATGCTGGCTGAGTTAGTCCTACGACTAGCGCTGCAGCAGCTGCAATTGCAAGGGCGGCTTTCGCGCCATGCTTTGACTTCATTTTTCCTCCTCGAGGGATTGTTAGATTGATGTGAAGAGTCGACCTACTTCACAGCGTTCTTAGGGTGTGCAAAGTCTGCCTTACCGATGAGTAATAGACAATCATTCCACGTAACGATTTGAGCACGCTTATGCGGATAGGGGTGCCCCGAGGGGGCTGGCTAAGGGTGATTTATAGGGCGGCAAATGCATCATCAAGAACCCCAAGGGCCTCGATGAGTAGCTCGTCGCTAATGACAAGAGGAGGCAAGAAGCGGATGACGTTTCCGTAGGTTCCCGCGGTCAGGATGAGTACGCCTTGAGCCTGGCAATACTTAATGACGCTAGCCATTGCAGCTGGGTTTGGGTCTTTACTTCCGGCAACAACAATTTCAATCGCCTGCATTGCGCCGCGTCCGCGAACATCTCCAATGATTGGATACTTTGCTGCTATCGCAGTTAAACGCTCGTTCAGAATTTTTCCAATGTGGCGTGCGCGCTCAACGAGTTTATCTTCGCGAATTGC
>CANESA010000043.1 GCA_947440735.1 Candidatus Nanopelagicaceae bacterium | reverse complement strand
ATTAAAGATTGCTTTATTAAGAGCTAGTTCGTTTCTTCCTCGACTTTTGGGGGAATAGTTTTTGGAACATCTTTGAGCACCAACCACGCCAGATACGCAGCCGCAATATAAAGCGGAGTACCCATCGCCAAATTAACAGTTCCCAAAAGATTGACGTTGTCTGCAAAGTAGATAGGTACCTGTACTGCAAGACGGCCGAAGAAGAGTGCAATAAAAATCCAACCAGCCCGAATGTAGGCAGCTCTACGAACTGGATCATTTCGCCACGAGAGATTTTCGCCAAGGATTGGTCCGAGCATTAAGCCAAGGATCGGCCAACGGGCAAGATTTCCGATAAGAAACAAACTTCCATAACCAAGATTAATTAAAAACTTTGGAACAAATAGATCGCTTGGATTACCCGTACGGTTGACAAACCATGCTGAAATTAGCGTTCCGATAAAGCCAGAGAGTGCGTGCTGAATCGTATCTTTCATTGCAAGGCGAATAATTGTCAGGATTGCAGAGATGATGATTGAAGCAATAAGTGAATTCCAAAGATCTTTAGTAATGTTAAATGAGATGAGAAAAACCAGGGCAGGAAAACCTGCATCTATGAGGCCTTTCTTGCCACCAACGGCGGAAAGGATTTTCTCTTTATCTCCAGATATTTCACTCATGCGCGCCCCGTTGATCCAAAGCCACCAGTACCGCGTCCTGAACCAGGTAGTTCGCGAACCTCAACAAACTCTGCGCGTTCAACTTTTTGAATAACTAATTGAGCGATGCGATCTCCACGCTTAAATGAGACCGACTCACTCTTGTCGTGGTTGATCAAAATTATTTGGAGCTCGCCTCTGTAGCCAGCATCGACGGTACCAGGTGCATTAACCATTGTGACACCATGTTTAATTGCCAGTCCTGATCGCGGGTGTACGAGTGCGACATATCCATCAGGTAACGCAATTGCTATTCCTGTGGGAACTAAAGCCCGCTCCCCCGGCGCTAACGTAATATCGATACGAGAGACGATGTCAGCTCCTGCATCTCCGCCTTTGGCATAACGAGGAAGTGGAAGATCTGGATCCAAACGAGTGATCAGTACTTCAACTGAACTCATGGATTTATCTCAAAATCGGGATCGACAAAGGCGAGTAGCTCAGGAGATTTCTTAATGTATTCAAGATAGTCGGCAGGTGCATTACTCATAAAGTGACTCATAGGTACTATGACAAAGAGCGCTGCAGCGCGCACAGCAATGTCTCCATCAGGGCCATTGAGTCGACCAATCGCTTCGGTATAGACCTTCCGCTTTACTTGACCTGTGATTCGAGCTGAGATGTGAAGAGTAGTTCCGATCGGAACTGGTTTCATAAAATCTGTTTCTAGTCGTCCGGTAACTGCTGGAGAGCGAATCAACCACATCAGTTTTCCGAGCGCTTCATCGAATGCAAGTGAGAGCAAACCACCGTGCGCAAGTCCTGGTGCACCTTGATGATTTTCTGTCACAGTAAATTCTGCAGTGAGATCGAGAGCAGTTCCAGCGCGTGCAACGAGATGAAGCCCAGTGGGATGTAATTGACCGCAACCAAAACAATGTCCAAAGTGAGATGGGATCTGCGTACCCTCTGGTGGAGCTAAGGGATGTCGCTCAGGGAGAGCTGCTCCCTCTGGTGGTGTTGTGCTTGCCACTCTTGTCATGGCTGCACTTTACTCTCTCGATCTTCCTATACGGTATCGCTATGGGTGAGAGATTAATCAAATTCCGTGAGGTAATCCGACCGCCTCTCTGGTTGATGGCTTTTATCTACTTCCTCGCCCTCTCTCTTGGCATAGCAATTTGGGCGGCCATGACTACGATGATCGCAGCGGTAGTGATGGCGCTCTTAACCGCAGTCACTATTTTGATCTATTTCACTTCATCCCTAGTTATTGAAGTTGATGATCGCGAATTGCGCGTAGGCAAGGCCCATATCGATAAGAAATTCTGCGGTGAAGTAATAGTGTTAACGCCTAAGCAGATGTCTTTACAACGTACGCGTGAGGCAGATCCTGCAGCATATTTAGCAATTAGATTCTGGACTTCTCACGGAGTGAAGATTGTGATAATCGACGGTCGGGATCAAACCCCGTATTGGTTAGTGACAAGTAAGCGTGGAGATGCTTTAACAAAAGCCCTTAGAAATATTTAAGCGCATTCCTTGCATACAGCCTTAGCGCCTTCACCCTTAGAGAGTTGAGTGATGTGGTGAATCAAGAAACAACGAGAGCAGGTGAATTCATCCTCTTGCTTAGGTACAACACGGACTGAGAGTTCTTCACCTGAAAGGTCAGCACCGGGAAGTTCAAGATTTTCAGCAGCTTCTGCTTCATCTACATCGATCTGTCCAGATTGGGCATCAACGCGTTGAGCTTTGAGCTCTTCTAGTGATTCTTCGTGAAGCTCTTCATCAGTTTTTCTGGGTGTGTCGTAATCGGTTGCCACGGTCTCATCACCTCGCTCTCTACATCTCTATCTCTTACGTCGGAAAGACTCTCGCGCCGGAAAGATCCGGCTACGGGCGCATCATGGCCCATAAAGGCTGGAATAGACAATGTAACCGCGGGCGTGTCGGATTTATTCCCCAGATGTGTCGAGGCTAACTACCGCTGTGATTGCCTGTGCTAGTCCAGCGTCAACTCGCGCGTGAATGAGCGTACCTGCCTCTTCGTACACCTCAGAGATGATCTCGCCATGTTCGTGAATTGCGCTGACGAGATCTCCTCGATCGTAAGGAATAACACAATTAATTTCTACCTGAGGGTGAGGGAGAGATTTTTCAATCGCGTGAAGTAGTCCTTCGATTCCAAAACCTGTGCGTACAGAGAAAGCATATGCATTCTTTTCAGTGCGCAGCAAATTCATCACAACTTCTGAATCTGCAATATCGACTTTATTTATAGCGATAATCTCTGGTATCTCTGCCCCACCAATTTCATTGATTACTTCTCTTACTGCGCGAATTTGTTCAGAAGGATCAGGATGCGAACCATCGACTACATGGACGATGAGATCTGCGCCAGAAACTTCTTCGAGCGTTGATTTAAAGGCATCAATGAGCTGATGAGGTAGGTGTCGAACAAAACCTACGGTATCTGTCAGCGTATAGATGCGACCCTCCGGGGTCTGCGTCTTTCGAACTGTTGGATCCAACGTTGCAAAGAGTGCGTTCTCAACCAAAACCCCTGCATTGGTGAGTTTATTGAGAAGCGAGGACTTACCGGCGTTGGTATATCCGGCGATAGCTACTGAAGGAATATTATGTCGTCTACGTTCTTGTCTCTTGGTATCGCGCGAGACTTTCATCTCAGCGATCTCTCTACGCAATTTTGCCATCTTGTCGCGGATACGACGTCTATCTGTTTCAATTTTCGTCTCACCAGGTCCACGACCGCCGATACCGGCACCACCTGCTGCTCGTCCACCCACCTGACGCGAGAGGGAATCTCCCCATCCGCGCAATCGCGGAAGCAGATAAGCAATCTGTGCAAGTTCGACTTGAGCCTTTCCTTCTCGACTCTTTGCATGCTGTGCGAAAATATCCAAGATGAGTGCGGTGCGATCGACAACCTTTACCTTCAATTTATCTTCCAGCTGACGTAATTGCGATGGGGATAACTCACCATCGCAAATAACAGTATCTGCTCCAGTTGATCGAACAACTTCTTTGAGTTCGATTACTTTTCCTGAACCAATATATGTGGCTGGATCTGGTTTATCCCGTCGCTGAATGAGTCCTTCTAAAACTTCTGATCCAGCAGTTTCTGCCAGTGCTTTAAGTTCGGCGAGAGAATTTTCAGCGCTCTCCATCGATCCTTCAGTCCAGACACCGACAAGAACAACTCGCTCAAGTTGGAGTTCTCGATATTCAGCCTCTGAAATATCTTGTAACTGTGTAGAAAATCCCTTAACTCGACGAAGTGCTTGACGCTCTGACAGCTCTTGAACTGCGCCATGATCAATCTCTTCTTCAGAAGCGTCGTAATCGGCAGCAGCACGGGCACTTTCACGTAGTAACTCTTCGAATCGCAGTTCTCTCTGGTCTGGAGTCTCACTCATCATGCGGTGAGATAACTTGTCACGTCATAATCCTTGATGAGCTCGGCAGGTCCGGTCAAAGTTGCATTGGAGTGACCATCTATATCTACAATCAAAGTTCCGCCGGGTGGCTTAATAATCCATCGTGCCGGCAATTGTCCGCGTGTGTAAATTGTTGCAGCAAGGGCAACGGCACACGTTCCTGTGCCACATGAGCGAGTCTCTCCGCTACCGCGCTCGTGTACGCGCATGATGAGAGTGTCAGGAGATTTAATCTCAACAAATTCAACATTAACGCCCCCTGGATAGACAGATGCTGGTGTGACTACTGGCGCAGTAGCGAGTGAACCAACAGTCTCCAGGTCATCAAGAAATGCTACGGCGTGAGGATTTCCGATGCTGATATGTCGCGCTGAATATTGTTGATCATTTGCTACAACTGTGACGATATCGCCCTCATCGTTGACCTGCCCCATATTGACTGAGATATCGCCATTAGCTGGAACACGTAAGAATTTAGCACCATCTCGGGTCTGTATTGGAAAAAGTCCTTCACCTTGATGCCCATGAGCCACAAGATAACGTGCCATCACACGAATTCCATTACCGCACATTTCTGCAATAGATCCATCAGCATTCCTGTAATCCATAAACCACTTGCCCTCAGGGCGTGTAATTCGAATGACTCCATCTGCACCTATTCCGTTGGCACGATTACATATGTTGGCTACCTGATCAGCAGTAAGTGAAATTTCTTCCAGAGGATCGAAGACGATGACAAAGTCATTTTCGGTACCATGGCCGTAGGTGGCAATAACTGGAGTCTTCATACTCTATGAGTTTATCCGTGTCAGGATTTTTTCGAGGCGATTTTCATAGTGACCTAGCCATTGGAGCCTGTTATCACGAGAGAACCAGGTGTCTTGGCGGCGAATATATTGACGTGTGACCCGCTTTGTCTCTTCACGTGCTTCATCTGAGGTGAGCAAGCCATCCATCATCTGAAGAACCTGGGCATAACCGAGCGCCTTCTGCGCAGTTACTCCTTCACGCAACCCAGTGACAACTAATCCTTCGACCTCGGCAACGAGACCAGCTTCCCACATTGCATCAACACGGTTACTTACTCGTAAATCAAGACTTTCTCGATCTTGGCTCAAACCAAAGTGAATCGCCTCTGGATAGCGAGAGCTCTCTTCTCGAGGAAGGTTAGCGGTAAATGGTTGTCCAGTAATTTCAATTACTTCAAGTGCTCTCACAATACGGCGGGTATTTGCGCGATCGATGGCAAGGGCTGCAGCAGGATCTAGTTTTTCTAACCGCGCAAAGAGCACAGCAGCGCCTTTCTCGATCGCTTCGAGTTCAAGGCGAGAGCGAATGACAGGATCGGTATCTGGGAAATTTAAATCATCAACAATTGCCTTGATGTAAAGGCCCGTACCGCCGACGATAATCGCATCTTTGCCACGCTGATGGATTTGATCAATAACTGTACGAGCCGCTTCTTGATACCAAGCAACTGTTGAATCTTGGCGGACACTTAAAACATCAAGGAGGTGATGTGGAATATCACCACGCTCTGGAAGAGATAACTTAGCGGTACCTATATCCATACCCTCATAGACTTGCATGGAGTCAGCATTAACTATCTCTGCACCAATCTCTTTAGCCAGTGCAACCGCCAGATCGCTCTTTCCTGTAGCGGTTGCGCCACAGATAATTATTGTGCGCATCTAGACCTTAGCCTTGGTGAAAGATGGAATTCCGAGCATGACACCTGGAGTTGGCGCACT
>CANESA010000042.1 GCA_947440735.1 Candidatus Nanopelagicaceae bacterium | reverse complement strand
ATAACACGAATCGCAATTTCGCCACGGTTTGCAATCAGAACGCGTTTCATGACATCTCCTTTACCTGTGGCCAGGAATATCCAAGTTGTTTCATCGCGCTACGAAGAAAGGGCATAGAGATTCCAACAATATTTGTGTAATCGCCTTCGATTACTGGGATGAAGGGAGAGCCATGACCATCGAGGGTAAAACCACCTGCAACGTGAAGAGGCTCACCTGATGCGATGTAATTCTCAATCTCTTCCTCACTCATCTCAGAAAAGGTCACCTTTGTTGTGACTCGATCGGCAATTTCAACGCCCTTTTCGGTATCGATAATGCAGTGACCGGTGTGTAGAAGACCGCTGCGCCCGCTCATCGCGCGCGCTCTCGCGCGAGCAATGTCTGGAGTACCTGGTTTGCCGAAAGAAACTCCATCAACATCAAAAGTTGAATCGCAGCCAATGATAATTGCTGGAAAGTCGATCATCTCTCTCACAGTATGAGCCTTAGAGATAGCTAGAGCGATCACCATATCCTCCGGAGACATTGAATTAAAGAATTCGGTCTCTTCATCGACATTACTTACGATGATTTCAGGCGACAAACCGGCATCAACGAGTAATCGTTTTCGCGATGTGGATTGTGAAGCAAGAACTATTCTTGGCACTAGTCAAACCTTCTTGCGCCGTAGGTGATTTGATGAGGTAAAGGTTGGCGAAGCTGGGGAAGGCCAAAAATACTTTTCTTAATAACCGGTTTGAGATCAACAGGTTTACGCGATTCGAGAGCTGCCTCAAGGGCCAGTAACTCTTCAGGAGTTGGATTTCCTGATGTAATTGTAAATTTCATTAGAGCGGAATGTTTCCATGCTTACGCGCAGGAAGAATGTCACGCTTAGTTTTTAAGGTGCGAAACGCTTTGGTGATATAGGCACGTGAGTCTTCTGGCTCAATAACAGAATCGATCGTTCCGCGCTCAGCTGCTGCATATGGATTCGAGAGTTTTTCTGTGTAATCAGAGACGAGCTCTTTGCGAAGTGACTCTGGGTCTGTTGCGTCAGCAATATCTTTTCTATAGAGGATATTTACTGCCCCTTGTGCGCCCATGACAGCAATTTCTGCCGATGGCCATGCAAAGTTGATATCGCTTCCTAGGTATTTGGAGCCCATAACAATAAACGCCCCTCCGTATGCCTTACGAGTAATCAAGGTAACCAGTGGGACTGATGCTTCTGCATATGCGTAGAGCAACTTAGCTCCACGGCGAATGATTCCGTTCCATTCTTGCTCTGTACCCGGCATAAAACCAGGAACATCGACCAAGGTCAGAATTGGAATATTAAATGCATCGCAAAAACGTAAGAATCTAGCGGCTTTTTCACTTGAATTGATATCAAGAGTGCCCGCTAATTGATAAGGTTGATTTGCAATGATTCCGACAGATTGACCTTCGATTCGCGCAAAACCAACAACGATATTCGGCGCATACAGTGCATGGACTTCTAAGAACTCGCCCTCATCTACTAAGGACTCAATGAGAATTTTCATGTCATATGGTTGGTTTGGAGAGTCAGGAATGAGCGTATTGAGCGAGATATCTGATGCGCTCTTTGCCAGGGTCTCTGTTGCGGGAAGTACAGGCGAACCATCCATATTATTTGACGGTAGATATGACAACAGTGCTTTCACATAATCAATAGCATCAGCTTCAGAATCGGCCATGTAATGGGAGTTTCCAGATTTGGTGTTATGAGTAAAGGCGCCACCAAGTTCTTCCATATCAACATCTTCACCGGTCACAGTTTTAATTACATCTGGTCCGGTGATAAACATATTCGAAGTCTCCTTCACCATGACAGTGAAGTCTGTAAGGGCAGGGGAGTAAGCAGATCCACCAGCACATGGGCCCAGAATGAGAGATATTTGAGGAATCACGCCAGAAGAGCGTGTATTTAAACGGAAAATCTTTCCGTAACCATTAAGTGAGGCAACGCCTTCTTGAATACGTGCTCCACCGGAGTCATTAATGCCAATGAGTGGGATTCCACTCTTCAGAGCAAATTCTGCGATCTTAACTATTTTCTCCGCATGCACTTCACCGAGGCTTCCACCAAAGACTGTGAAGTCTTGAGAGTAGAGAGCGATTGGGCGCCCATCGACAGTTGCTGTTCCGATGACGACACCATCACCATAAGGGCGCGATTTTTCCATTCCGAACTGGTTTGAACGATGACGTGCAAACTCATCAATTTCGGTAAAGGAATCTGGATCGACGAGCATCTCAATGCGCTCACGGGCTGTGTGCTTTCCCTTGGCATGCTGCTTTTCAACGGCGCGGGCCGAGCCGGCGTTGATAGCTTCATCGATTTTTTCGCGGAGATCTTCAATTTTTCCCGCAGTAGTGTGCAGATCAGGGCTCATGTGTATACGGTACTAGGCATGGGTATAGATGCGCCAAGAGCGCCACTAGATCAGAGCCGAATCACCTTGGCCTTATCGCGGTACTGGCGAGTAAGCGTGGTCGATCTCACGGCGTCAACCCAAGATGATCTTGCAAATAAAATTACTGCAGGAGATGGCAAAAGTGGTGATGTCATCGTCGCAAATTACCAAAGTGCAGGACGCGGACGTTTGGATAGATCATTTCTTGCGCCACCATCAACGGCACTTCTCTTTTCGATGTATCTTAATCCAACACGTGTTCGCGATGACTGGGGTTTCATCCCCTTGCTCGCTGGCTTTTCAATCGCCGATACGTTGAGAAAAATTAGCGCTAACGTTTCGATTAAGTGGCCAAATGATCTCCTCATTGATGAGATGAAGGTGGGAGGAATTATCTCTACCTCTGTCGGTCAGGGTGTCATCATTGGTATCGGAATAAATGTTTCAACGACTACCACTGAGCTTCCCGTCGAAGGCGCGACATCTCTAGTCCTTGCAGGAGTTACCAAACTCGATAGAAACTTCCTTCTTCCACTTCTCCTCAACGCCTTCGAGATGGATTTTACAGAATGGGATCAAGGCGAAAGTTTTCTTGAGAAGTACTCCCTTTTATCTGGAACGCAGGGGAGGGAGGTCACCATTGTCGGGCCATCTGAAAGTACGATCCGATCTCGTGCACTCTCCTTCGATGAGCAGGGTCGGCTTCACCTTGAAGGCGGGCAGATCGTTACAGTCGGTGACGTGATTCATCTACGATGAGCCAGTGAGAAATTCATTCCCGGTTGTTGGAATTATCGGTGCGGGCCAATTGGCGCGCATGACGGTGGCTCCGTCTATTGCACTAGGAGTCACTCTCAAACTCTTCGCACAAGATAAGAGTGATAGTGCGGCACAGATTTGTGATCATGTGGTTGGGGATTTTCGTAACCTTAAAGAAGTTTTGAATTTTGCAAGAGAGTGCGATGTCATCACCTTTGAGCACGAACTTGTTCCGCTCTCGGTCATTAAAGGTTTAGAGGCGGAAGGAATACGCGTTTATCCACCATCTTCAGCCTTTATATATTCACAGAATAAAGCGGAGATGCGCAAGGTTCTCAGCGATCTTCCTTCCCCACAGTGGCAGCTCATCGCTGACGAAGAAGAGATCACATCCTTTCCAGTAATTGCTAAAGCCATATCCGGCGGGTATGACGGACGAGGTGTGTGGAAGATTTCCGACCGCGACTTGCTCAAAGACATCATCGCCATTCATCCTCAACTTCTCATAGAAGAGCTTGTGGAATTTGACTCAGAAATTGCAGTGATGGTTGCACGTTCACCACATGGCCAAGCAAGTACGTGGGCACCCACTCAGACGATTCAAGAAAATGGAATTTGCACTCGCACTGTTACACCAGCGGCTGTCTCTTCTGAGGTATCCGAAAAAGCATCTGCGTTGGCGCTAGCGATCGCTGAACGAGTGGGCCTTGTCGGAGTGATGGCTGTCGAGATGTTTGTAAAAGGTAATCAGCTATTCATTAATGAACTTGCCATGCGGCCACATAATTCTGGTCACTGGACGATTGAAGGATCAGTGACAAGCCAATTCGAACAACACCTGCGCGCGATATTAGATCTTCCCTTGGGCGATCCATCAATGACCGCATCCTTTGCAGTGATGGGAAATATTCTGGGCGGCGACAAGAGCGACATGTATCGCCCCTATCTCCACCTCATGGCCCGCAATCCAGAGCTCAAGGTGCATCAATATATGAAAGAGGTGCGCCCCGGTCGAAAGATTGGACATGTCAATGCAGTCGGCGAAGATCTTCTACACTTAGAGGAGTTGATAGTGCATGCCCGCGACTACATGAGTGGAGAGATCGATGAGTGATGTTGCAATCATCATGGGATCAGATTCTGATTGGCCGGTAATGAGTGAGGCTGCCACAATTTTAGATTCACTTGGAATTTCATATATCGCGGATGTTATTAGTGCACATCGTATGCCGACCGAGATGGTTACATTTGCTCAAGGTGCGGTAGCTGCAGGGTTTAAGGTAATCATTGCCGGAGCTGGTGGAGCCGCGCACTTACCTGGAATGGTGGCATCTCTTACCTCACTTCCCGTCATCGGTGTACCGGTGCCACTCAAGAACTTAGATGGAATGGATTCACTGCTTTCTATCGTCCAGATGCCAGCAGGAATTCCAGTTGCAACTGTGGGAATCGGAAATGCAAAGAATGCAGCTCTCCTTGCTGCCAGAATTTTAGGTGTTGCAGATAGCGCAATTGCTGCAAAGGTCGAGCAAGGGTTACAAGAGATCAATGCAGAGGCAAAGGCGAAAGGTGCCAACCTCACTACAAAGAAGAAGACCGGGTTCTAGATTTAATTAATCTGAACGGCCAAGTGCATGCACGCGCCAGCCAGCTTTACGCCACTTATCGCGATCGAGCGCATTTCGTCCATCAATGAGGAACTTAGACTTTACGAGTTGACCAATGACAGATGGATCTAACTCGCGATATTCCTTCCACTCAGTTAAGTGCAAGATTGCATCTGCACCTTTGACCGCATCGGCTACGCGTTCTGCATATTCAAGATTTGGAAAGCGCTTACGTGCAGGTTCTATTCCCTTGGGATCATGTACTACTACCGCAGCACCTGCTGCTTGAAGCTGAGCTGCAATATCAAGAGCTGGGGAATCTCGAACATCATCGCTATCGGGCTTAAATGTTGCACCGAGTACTGCGATTTTATATTGGGTAAGGTCTTCAGATAGATCTGCACGCACTACATCGATCACACGCTGGCGAGCTCTCATATTGATGGCATCAATTTCTCGCAGGAATTCAAGAGCTTGATCTGCGCCAAGCTCTTGCGCACGCGCCATAAATGCACGGATATCTTTAGGAAGACAGCCTCCACCAAATCCGATACCAGCCTGAAGGAAGCGACTACCGATACGTGGGTCATATCCAATAGCTGTAGCAAGTACTGTGACATCGCCTCCTGCAGCCTCGCACACCTCTGCCATTGCGTTGATAAATGAAATTTTTGTTGCGAGGAAGGAGTTGGCGGCAACTTTCACAAGTTCTGCAGTAGGAAGGTCTGCCCGAATCCAAGGTGTGCCAAGTGCGATCACTGGCTTATAGACCTCTTTGAGAATCTCTTCAGCTCGATCATTTGCAACTCCGACGACTAATCGATTGGGAGTTAAAGTATCTTCGACAGCAAATCCTTCACGAAGGAATTCCGGATTCCAAGCAAGGTCGGCGTGTGGAGCAACTTTAGCTAATTGCTCACGCAACAATTGCGCAGTTCCCACTGGCACCGTTGATTTTCCTACAACGAGTGATCCATCTTTAAGGTGCGGTGCAATCGCCGCTACTGAAGATTTCACATATGTCAGATCAGCAGCTAATCCATCTTTACTTTGGGGAGTTCCTACGCAGATGAAGTGGACATCGGCATCTGCTACAGCAGAAAAGTCGGTAGT
>CANESA010000041.1 GCA_947440735.1 Candidatus Nanopelagicaceae bacterium | reverse complement strand
CACGTCCATCTTCCAGCAGTAACCATCTGCGGATCTAAGAAGAGATCCCAACCCATCAAAATTGCACCGCCATAGAGAAATACCCAGCCGCTGGCAATACGTCGAGCAGCAACAAGTGCGGGGTAGGCCATCATCGTCCAAGCAAAGAGCACTACAAGTGGAACATCGAAGATAAACAAGCCAAGAGTTTCGCTATATTCGTAAACACCGAAAGGCCAACCAGTGTTTACTCCGATGCTTTCGATAATGAGTGCAAAGACGGCAGTAATAGCGAGGTAAGTGAAAGCAAATTTATTTCCAAAGCTCATCCGAGCATGTAAGAGCATCGCAGCTGCGCCAGAATAAACAGTCAGCAGAGTAAAAATCTCGAGTGCTCGTCCATCTAGGAGGGGATACGAAATTTGAAGCAGGATGGCTGCTGCGAGAACTACGCCGAGGAAAATTTTAGATCGTTGAGATTGCACGCGACGACGATTTGATCGCGGCGTGAAATCTCTAATCGACATGGGCTAAGTCTGCCCTACTAGAGTTGACCGCGCACATGGCGAACTGCAAAGCGTGAAAATAGCTCTTCGGCATACCAGTTGTACTGCGCTGTAGCCTCGATCGCTCTCTGATGTGCCTGACCTTTATAAGCAAAGTCACGTAAGGCTTTTCCGTTCTCCCAGAGAGAGAAAGTGCCCTGTAATCCAATGGGCGCTTCACCTATCCCGATGGCTGCAATGAGACCGGGGGTTTGGTGAAGATCTGCAGAGACCGGTGGCACTGCTTTCCAAAATCTAAAGTTCTGAAGCCATTTAATTCGTGCACGAGTTATTGCAACAACTTGAGCATCTGCCGCTGGAGTGATGCTCCAATCAAATGGATTCTTTCCCGACCACAATCCATGTACTGCGATTGGATCTAGGACCAAACGGACTTCAGCGAGTGCTCGCTTATTCCATGACCGCAGCACCGCCAGAGAATCGATTGACTCCAAGTCGCGTTCATCAATGGCCATAATTGCGCCCCAACGAGAGAGATCGGCATCACTGGGTGTGAAATTTTCGCCTGTACCTGTACCAAGCATCTTTGCAAAGTTCACACCTGCAGATCTACGCAAACGACCACGATCGCGTGCCATAGAGAAAAGTGCGAAGGGGAGATCGGATTTCTTAATAGTCCAGAAATATGCGACGACAACTTGGGACACGGTTAATCTCCGACAATCATTGGCGTTGCCTCTGTGCAGGCTAATAATTCCGCGTAGCTTGTTGGATAAACCGCATGGGGATGTCCAGCAGCAGCCCAGACGACGTCGTAATCGTTGAGCGCTTCATCGATAAGGATTATCTCTGGCTTTGAAATCCACCCCAGTGGGCTCACTCCACCGATCGAGTAGCCAGATATTTCCTTTACGAAGTCTGCATCAACGCGAGAGAGTTTTTCAACTCCTAAATTTTTGGCAACTAGATCTGTATCAACGCGATGGCGGCCGCTAGTAATGATCAAAAGAGCTCCACTTGATGGAAGTTTAAAGATTAATGAAGAGGCGATTTGGCCAACTTCAACACCGAGTGAATCTGCTGCTTCTTGGGCAGTACGGGCACTTTCACTTAAGGCATGGATGCGGCCACTGACATTGAGTCGATCCATCGCTTCTTGCGCACGCTTTACCGATGCGCGTTCGAGTATGTGCTCCACATGGGGATAGTACGACATCCTTCGCATCGTCCGCCGATTGTGCTCTGATGGTTTAGCGTTAGCGCCTATGAGTCCCCAGAGATTGCGCGCAACTGCCCCTGTCGCTATTGCTAATCAAGCACGTAAGTCACTTTTAGCGATGTTCTTACTGATGGGCATGGTCTCCATGGGGTGGGTTCCTCGAATCCCTGAAATTAAAGATGCCATTGGATTAAGTAATGGCCAATTCGGATTTGTATTGCTGGCGAGCACCTTTGGATCTATCACTGGCGCACAAATAGGTGGAAGAGCAATACACACCTTTGGTTCTCGCAGAGTTACTCAAGTGGCCGTATCAATTATGCCTGTAGGACTTGCCGGAATGGGTTTGGCTAATTCAGCGATTGTTTTGATCATCTCTCTCTTTGTCATGGGATTTGGATACTCACTGATGGATATCTGTTTGAATGCTCAAGGATTTATAGTTGAGCGGATTCTCAAAAAGCGCTGTATGTCTAGCCTTCATGCGATGTGGAGCGTTGGCGCATTTCTCACAACAGTCATTGGTGGATCGATTGCCCGATTTGTTTCCTATGAAGTAAACCTCGTAGCGATTGCAGCCTTTGCAGCAATTGCCTTTATTCCAGCAGCCTTTTTTCTCCTGCCATCCGATCTCGATGATCACAATGGCGGTGAAGAAGAGACGAGTGCAAAAATTCCTCTCTTCGGAAAGAGTGTTCTTCCTCTGTGGGGGCTAGGTATTGGATTACTCGGCTCCATGATCGCAGAAGGAGCAGCAAGTGATTGGGCCGGAATTTTGCTTCGTGATGACATGGGATACGGCAAAGGCGTTAACGCTTCTGGCTTTGCCTGTTTTGCGTTGGCAATGATTGTCAGCAGATTACTTGGCGATAAAATGTTAGATCACTTTGGCCCAGCCCTGACGGTAAAGCTTGGTGGATATATCGGGGGCACTTTGTTTGGTGTAGCTATTCTGATTGCAGTGCCGCTGTCACAGTCACATCCCCTTGTAGCTCTCATCATAATCAACCTTGGATTTAGTGCAGTTGGTTTTGGAATCGGGCCGATGTTCCCTGCATTTATTTTGGCGGCAGGAGCTACTCCAGGTGTTGCACCTGCAGTTGCAATTGCGCGTGTAGGTGTCATTGGTATTGCAGGTTATTTCTTTGGGCCTACTTTGACTGGTTTGATTTCAGAGGTAACGAGTTTGCCGGTCGCACTGTTTTTCCCCATCATCATGCTCTTCCTTGCTGGTTATCTATCTCGCACAATCCATACAGATAAAGATCGCCACTGAGCTATTAGGTAATAAAAATTCTCTCTATCAAGCTAAATATCGCGACCAAAAATAGTAAGTAAGCAAAGAGCTTTCGCAAGAGCGCATCTGAAATCGGCAATTTAATCCGCGATGCAATCTGTGCGATAACGACGGCACTAGCTCCCATTGCAAGAGGAATATCCCAGGAAACTTCGCTCACGAGTGCGTGATGACCTATGAGGGCTGTCATTGAATTGATGGCTATGACCAAGAGCGCCGTGCCTGCAGCCACTGATTGTGAAGTTCCAAATCCCAGAACCAGTACAGGAATCACAAGGAATCCGCCACCGATTCCAAAGAGCCCTGTGATCGAGCCGATCAAGAGTGAAATAACAATAAGGACGGGCCAACTCATACGTTTTGTCATAGTCGTTACAGGTGAGCCAAGCATGCTCAATCCTGCGAAAATGATGACGCATGAGAATCCAATAGCGATGAAATCCTCTGGAAGATTATCTGCCAGGTTGGAGAAGCCAAGATTTGTTGTTAAACCGATCGCCCAGATAACAAAGGCATCTCGATAGTAAATTTCCTTCTTCTTTATCTTTGCGCTAGCCCCAGAAAGTGCAGCAGAACCTACGACAGCCAGCGCTGCAGTGGATGCGAGAGAGGGTTCAAAGCCAAATCCATAGATGAGGATTGGAACTGCCAACATCGCACCGCCGGCTCCAACGAATCCAAGGACGCTGCCGATAAATGTTCCTGCAATGAGTGCGCCCAGGATCTCCATGAGCCAATACTCTCAGAAGATTTCTTGCAAAAAGAAGATTGCCCCCGGTTTCCCAGGGGCAATCTCGTAAACGTTGAATTTAATTGAAGAAAGAGACGCTTCCGATATTGAATAGAAGATCGTCTGCTGTGACTGCACCTGATGCAAAAAGTGCGACGAGGATGAGAGCAGCACCTGCAAGGGAGATGTCCTTGTTGAAGGCGATCTGCTCGTTCATCTTTGTAGTGGAATCAGTCTCTTTCCAGAAGTTATGGAAGATGACTGCTGCAAGAACGAGTGTGATTGCGATAAGAAGTGCACCGAGATCAACGTATGTACCGATTACGATCAAGGCTCCACCAACAAGGAAGAAGAGTCCACTTGCCATTACTCCGAGCTTTGCTGCTGGGAGCTTCTTGTACTGTGCGTAGCCGGTCATAGCCTCAAGCTTTGCGAAGTGACCAATACCTGAAGTGATGAAGAGGGCTGCGAAGAGCACCTGACCAATGAATAGAACGACGTTCATATTTCTCCTTGATTTTCCTTATGGGGGGAGTCCAGCTTCTGCGGACTCTCTTACCTTCGCAGTCTACGGCAGATAGTTGAAATTTCAACTATCTCTACTCGCGGTGAGCGTGTGTGTCGCGGCGTGGGCTTGCTCTTGTCAGGGGTGTGGGCTAGTTTTCGAACATCTGTTCGAATTGTCCACACGGCAAGAAAGAAGGCAATACCGATGTCAGTCCCGGAGATACGTCCACCTCATGCACCTCATGAAGTCCTTGCAGATGGCGTAGGTGCTTTAGCGACACCGATCGAGTTCACCTTTAAAGGTCGTCGCTTTCGCATCCACTCTGTTCTCTCGCGATGGTGTGAAGCAGGTGGATGGTGGAACCGAGTCAGTGACGGTGTTTATCGCCCTGATGATGGAGCGCGTGCTTTGTGGACGGTAGAAGCTGCACCGATTGGCGCAGTGACAACATTTGAAATCGAACGCGATGAAGCTACCGGGCAGTGGCTCATTCGGTCGGTCTAGATAGCTCATGAGTTTTATCCATCTTCGCGTTGCTAGCGCTTTCTCTATGAAATATGGAACAACGCAGCCAGGTGATCTTGTCGAACAAGCACGTGAATATGCGATGCCGGCACTTGCTCTCACAGACCGTGCAACTCTTTCAGGGGCTATTCGTTTTGCAAAGGCATGTGTTGCCAATGGTGTGGCACCGATTATTGGAATCAATCTACCGATAGAGATCACAGCTAGCGATAAGAAAGCTCCCGAAAAACGCGTAACTGTTTTGGCACACGGTGATGGGGGATGGGCTCACCTTGTACGGTTACTTACAGGCTTACATATCAATAAAGGTGAGGGCAATACACGAATCACCTTAGAGCTACTCGAAAAGTTCAGCACACATAGCACCCACCTTCATCTTCTCCACGGCCCACAATCACCACTGAGTTATGAATTAGCGGCTCACCATCCTGAGCGTGCCCTCGATCTCTTTAATCTCACTCGTGAATTCTTTGCAGATCACGCTATTGAATGCGTCTCTCATCTCGTTGCAGGTAATGGGCCAGGCTCTACATCTCATGCCGCCAGATCGCTGGTCTTTGCACGCGATCACGATATTGATGCTGTGATTACCAATGCAGTACGAATGCGCAGTCGTAGTGATGGTCCGGTTGCAGATCTCTTAGATTGTGCTCGCCAACTCGTTCCTTTGGATTACCGACATATCGAACGTCGTAACGCGGAAGGCTATTTAAAGAGCAGTCAAGAGATGACACTTGTTGCAACAGAGATAGCGCGAGCAGCAGGGGAGGCAACTCCACGAGCACTGTTAAAAACTACGCGCGAATGGGCAGAGCGCGCTCTACTTTCTCCAGCCCGCGATATCGGTCTTGGCGGCATTCATCTACCTGAGCCACATATTGTTGGTGCCACATCGCAGAGCTCAATGCGCACACTTTTGCGTTCACGAGTAGAGGCTGGAATTCATTGGCGCTACAACGCAAATGCAGATGTGAAGGCTGCCCGTATTCGCTTAGATGATGAGTTAGCAACCGTTGCATCCCTTGGTTACGAGTCCTACTTTCTTACCGTTGCAGATATTGCGCAGATGGCGCGCGATAACGGAATACGTGTTGCAGCACGAGGTAGCGGTGCTGGCTCATTAATCTGCCACTTGCTCGGTATTTCAGGGGTAGATCCGATGCGCCATGGACTTCTTATGGAGCGTTTCTGTTCACCGTTGCGAGCAGCCCTTCCTGAT
>CANESA010000040.1 GCA_947440735.1 Candidatus Nanopelagicaceae bacterium | reverse complement strand
CGATCTCACCAAAGATTTAGATTTCGAGGCAGTCGGTGGACTCACACTTGGTGCTGACCCTGTTGCCACCGCAATGATGCATGTTGCAGCAAGCCAAGGTCGCGCACTTAATTCCTTCGTTGTTCGTAAAGCCGAAAAAGCTCACGGACTACAACGTCGTATTGAAGGTCCGGATGTCAAAGGAAAGCGCGTCTTGGCTGTTGAAGATACTTCGACAACCGGTGGCTCAGTGTTAACAGCAGTCGAAGCGTTAAAAGAAGCTGGCGCAATTGTTGTTGGTGTTGCAGTTATTGTTGAACGTGGAGCGAAGGAAGCAATTGATGCTGCAGGGTTGGAATACCGCACAGCATATTCACTCGCTGAGCTAGGACTTTAAGAGATTTAAGACCAATCTTTCTTAGTTCGCCACTCTCTTATTACTTCCACGATTACAGGCAAGACGCTTACAAAAATAATTAGGCCAACAATTGGCAACAAATACTTATCAATCGATCCTTCAACCGATTCACCTAAGAAATATCCAAGCAATACAACGCCATCTACCCAAATCACTGCACCGATTGCATTCCAGAAGAAGAATGTCTTTGCAGGGATATTAACGATTCCGCACATGGGGTTAATGAGTGTGCGCACGAACGGGATAAAACGAGCCAAAATAATTGCTTTTCCTGTGCCGTACTTGTTCAACCACTTCTCAGTTGCAGCAACTTTCTTCTGATTAAAGAAACGGCCATCGGGGCGATCAAAGAGGCCGCGCCCATACTTGCGTCCAAGGAAGTGCCCGAGCTGTGATCCGGCGATCGCACAGATTGGTCCACCGATAAGAAGCCCAACAAGTGGAAGCTGAACTCCGCCAAGTGCGACTTGAGTTGCACCCGAAGATCCGATTCCTGCAATAAAGAGGAGTGAATCTCCTGGCAAGACGACTCCCACGAGTAATCCTGTCTCAATAAAGAGAATCGCAAGGACTCCAATGAAGCCAAAAGATGAGATCAACGTCTCTGGATGGAGTGAATTGATTAGAGAATCCATAAGTTGAGGATAAGGTACGCGCCATGTCTTTGGAACCTCGACCACACCTCCATTTTGCGCCTGCACGAAATTGGATGAACGATCCCAATGGACTTATTTTTTATCGCGGCAAGTATCACTTGTTCTTTCAATACAACCCTGAAGGTGATCAATGGGGAAACATGTCGTGGGGTCATGCCACATCAACTGACCTCATCACCTGGCAAGAGTTACCTGTGGCGATCTCTTACACACCAACACACGCGATTTTTTCTGGAAGCGCTGTCGTTGATTACTTCAACACGACTGGCTTTGGGTCTGTAGAAAATCCTGTAATAGTTGCAATCTTTACCGCACATCAACACAATGGTCTGCACCAATCACAATCACTTGCATACAGCGCAGATGAGGGTCTGACCTGGCAGCAGTATGAAAAGAATCCAGTTCTTGATTTGGAGATGAAAGATTTCCGCGATCCAAAAGTTATGTGGAATACCGTTAACGAAGCTTGGGTAATGAGTGTTGTAAAACCACAAGAGTTCACAGTCTCTTTCTATGAGTCACAAGATCTCAAGCAGTGGGAGCTATTAAGCGAATTCACCAATAAGAACGGTACTGATGGCGTTTGGGAGTGCCCAGACCTATTCCCACTAGCTGTCGATGGAGACCCTACAAAAATAAAATGGGTTCTCTTTGTATCTGTAAATCCCGGCGGCGTCACCGGAGGATCTGGTACGCAATTCTTTATCGGTGATTGGAATGGAAAAGAATTTGTTGCAGATGATATGACAACGCGCTGGCTTGATTATGGTCGCGACAATTATGCGGGCGTCACTTTTAATGATGCTCCAGATAATCGACGAATCTATCTCGGGTGGATGAATAACTGGGATTATGCAAAAGATATTCCTGCGAACCCTGCACGCGGTTCGATGACGATTCCTCGCGAACTTTCTCTTGCAGCAATTGATGGAAAAGTGGCACTGCTACAAAATCCAGTGAAGGAAATTCTTGGATCGGGCGTTGGTGATAAAACATTTACAATCACACCGACTGATTCAAAATCTGGAATTCGATGTACAAATGAGGACGGCGGATCTTTCGATATTGGTTACGATCCAGAAAGAAAAGAAATTTACGTTGATCGCAGCAACTGTTGGTATGAGATCGAATCAACATCGCGACACGCCGCATCCTTCGATGCTCGAAAAAATTCTTTTGAGATACGAGTGATTACCGACGTTGGCTCGGTTGAGCTTTTCGTGGCTGGCGGGCGCGTTTGCGTTACAGATTTGCTGCGACCTAGCGCTACCCCATGGGCGATAGCCCCGTTCTAGAGGTATTTACGCTCACAAAGACTGTAAAAGACTGTAAAAAACACCGAAAAACTTGATTACTTCGTTATCACCTAAACCCCCTATTACTCCCAAAGATCAAGTAATTTTCAGCGACTCGGAATTAGGACACAGCTGTTCCTACTTCCACCCCCCTTGAAAGGACAAACAATGAAGAAGTTCTCAAAGTTAAGTGCTGTCGCACTAGCTTCGACTCTTTTTGTGACAGTTCTAGCAGCTGCTCCAACAGCATCTGCTGCAACATGTTCAAAGAAGACAACAGTAGAAATGCTTGGAACAATCAAGCCTGAAATTCAGGTTGAGTTCCTCGCAGCAGTTAAGGCTTACAACGCTAGCCAGAAGTGCTACACACTTAAGTCAATTCCTGGTGATCGCAACCTCACATTCCTCCAGAACGTAACACCTAAGTACGCTGCGAAGAATGCACCAACAATCATGTACACACTCCAAGAGATTCCTGACATGGCTGACAAGGTCATGGACTGGAAGGGAACAAAGCTTGTAAAGCTTGTTTCACCAGGACTTCTCGCTGCAGCTAACGTCGGTGGAAAGCAAGTTGGTATTCCATCAACAGCTGAAGCTTTCGGACTTCTTTACAACAAGAAGGTTCTCGCTGATGCAGGTATTGATCCAAAGAAGATCACAACTCGCACAGAACTAGAAGCAGCATTCAAGACTCTTCAGGCAAAAGGCAAGAAGGCAGTTCACTTCTCAGCTATCTGGTGGTCACTTGGTGCACACTTCACAAACATTTATCACACAAATGCAGCAAAGACTCATGAAGGCCGCTTGGCTGTTCTTGATTCATTGTCAGATGGAAAGAAGGATCTCTCATCAGATCCTGTCTTCAAGAACTGGCTTGCAACATTTGATCTTCTTAAGAAGTACAACGGTTCAACTACAAACCTCACTGACACTGAATACCCAGCTTCAATTGCAAGCCTTGCAAGCGGAGAATACGGATTCTTGTTCCAAGGTAACTGGACTGAACCTGACCTAATTAAGGGTGCTGTCGGAACTGATTTCGGCATCATGCCTGTCCCAGTGAGCACAGATGCAAAGGCATACGGAAATGATTCAATTCCTGTCGGCGTACCTGGCTACTTCATGATCGACGCAAAGCAGTCAACAAAGGCAGAGCGCGATGGAGCTATCGACTTCCTAACATGGCTCTACACATCACCAGCAGGACAGAAGGCCGTCGCTAACCCAGCAACAAAGGGTGGCATGGGCTTCATTCCTGTCTACAGTGGCTTCAAGGTTCAACCAGCTACAAACATGGCGCGTGAAATCGCAGCATATGTTGGCGCAGGAAAGACACTTGAGTGGATCAATACCTACTACCCAGCAGGTCTCCAAGAGACAGTTGGAAAGGTATCTATGCAGCAGTACTTCACCGACAAGATCAGCTCAGCTGAACTTGCAGCGGCGATCGAAGCTGCATGGAAGGGCTCAGTAAAGACCTGGCGTGGAGCTAAGAAGTAATTTCTTAGAAACACTTTCAAGTCAAAAAAAGAGTAAATAGAATAATCCTGGGGCGAGGCAACTCGCCCCAGGATTATTTTTCTTAACATACGATTTCCCTAGTAATTCTGAATTGGAGGAGACCAAGTGCGATCTAAGCGCAATGCGAAAAAGTTCTTAAAATTCGCAACCATTCCTCTTTCAATCTTCACAGTTGTCCTTGTGGTTCCTTTTCTCAATGGTTTCTATTACACCTTTACGGATTGGGACGGGTTTGAGGCAACAAAATTTGTTGGAATCTCAAATTACACAAAGTCATTCCAAGACCCGACATTCTGGAGCACTCTTCGATTTACATCACTCTTTGTGGTTGTCTCACTCATTGCAGTGAATGTAGTTGCATTTGGATTAGCGCTTATCGTTACTTCTAAACTCCGCAGCAGAAATATTCTGCGTACTTTCTTCTTCGTGCCAAACCTCATCGGTGGTGTAATCCTCGGTGTTATCTGGCAATTCATCTTCAACAGCGCACTGGTATCACTAGCCAATAAATATGACTGGGAGCTCTTCAAGGAATCGTGGTTGCAAGATACCAATAAGGCTTTCTGGGCCCTGATTATTGTGACTGTTTGGCAATCCTCGGGTTACATGATGATTGTGTACATCACGGGTCTTGTCTCAATCGAGACCGAAGTACTTGAAGCCTCTCAAATTGATGGCGCTTCACCGATGCGCACCTTGCTTGCAATCAAAGTTCCACTAATGGCGCAGGCTTTCACAATTGCACTCTTCTTAACGCTACGCGCAGGTTTTATGGCCTACGACGTTAACGTCGCGTTAACTGGTGGAGGGCCATTCCGGACCACCGAATTAATCTCGATGCATATCTTCCAAGATGCCTTTCTCAATGGAAACTTTGGAACAGGACAATCCAAGGCGGTAATTATGTTCTTGATGGTTGCCATCGCCGCATTGGTCCAAGTCAGCGTCTCTAAGAGATATGAGGTCCAGCGATGAACACGCGCGCACGCTTAGCAAAGCGAGTCACCTTTATTTTTGGATCGATCTTAGCCTTCGCTTATGTAACGCCGTTTCTCTTAGTATTCCTCAACTCAGTCAAGCTAAAGCCTGAGATTCTTGAGAATCCACTCTCACTCCCTGTAAGTATTACGTGGGAAAACTTCCAAGAAGCGCTTACGAAGATGAACTTCTTCCGCTCACTTACCAACTCAATCATTATCTCAGTGTTGAGCGTCTCGTTACTTATTGTCTTCTCATCAATGTTGGCATATTACTTAGCGCGCACTAAAACTAAGTCGACCAAGTATATTTTTCTTATTCTTGTCACCTCAATGATTGTTCCTTTCCAAGCTTTAATGATTCCATTTATGGCTCGCTTCGCCCCATTTGTTTCTTGGAATAATCGTGCGGCGCTGATCTTCTTCTATATTGGTTTCGGTGTAGCGCTATCTACGTTTTTGTATCATGGTTTCATCTCAACTATCCCGACAGAAATTGATGAGGCAGCATCAATCGATGGAGCCTCCGACATGGTTGCATTCTGGAAAATTATCTTTCCAATGATGCGTCCGATCACAGCAACAGTGGCAATCATCAACGCTCTCTGGATCTGGAACGACTTCCTACTTCCGCGCCTTGTTCTCACAGAAGAGTCGCAGACGCTTCCGCTCTCCACATACCTCTTCTATGGTCAGTATTCGATTGAGTACGGACAGGCGATGGCTGGTCTCGTCCTTGCCGTCCTTCCCATCGTGATTTTCTACCTCATCCTGCAGAAGCAGTTCATTTCAGGCATTTCCCAAGGAGCAGTGAAGTAGGTAGGGAGATTGCCCCAGCCCAGCCTTTTTGAGCGTAAACGTGCTGCGGAGTTGGCGTAATAAATAGGTATACACCTACAATTCCCGACATCTCGTGCCCGCATATCGGTGGGCCCTAAATCTCCAACGGAGGAGAACCGATGCGCTTTAACGCCGCAGCTGCCAATGCAGTCGAAGTAGTAGGTAAAGAACTCAACATCACGTACGTGGTCCTAGGAATCTCCCTGGCAGCCCTTGCCATCGCATGGTTCCTTCGCGGCCAGGTCTTGGCAGCAAGTGAAGGAACAGCCAAGATGATCGAGATCGCTGAGGCGG
>CANESA010000039.1 GCA_947440735.1 Candidatus Nanopelagicaceae bacterium | reverse complement strand
CGGCGCACAAGAGCGATAAATTCAAAATCGGTTGGTTCTAGAACTGCAACTTCTGCATCAAATCTACTTACCTCCAAGAGTTCTTGGAGAAGCTTTTCAAAGCGGTCAATCTGTGCGAGTAAGAGCTCTGCGCTTCGGGCAATTACTGGATCAAAATTTTCGCGATGACCGTAAATCACATCAGAGGCCATGCGAAGGGTTGTGAGAGGAGTTCTAAGCTCATGAGAAACATCTGAGACAAAACGTTGCTGCACTTGCGAGAGATTTTCTAGCCTACTGATTTGAGCTTGAATTGATGTTGCCATTTCATTAAATGCATTTCCGAGTGTTGCAATCTCATCATTGTTTTCAACCTGTAATCGCTGGGTGAAGTCGCCTTGGGTAAAAAGGCTTGCCACTCGAGCAGCATCACGAATGGGTTTAACAACTTGTCGCACAACGAGCCAGGTGATCAGAGCAATTAAGAGAAGAAGAACAATTCCAGTAAGTAAGAGTGAGTTTTGGATTAGATCAAGAGTTGCACCTTGGTTGGCCAGAGTAAAGACTAAGTACATTTCGTAGCGACCAGAACCAGGAATCGATACACGCTGTCCTACATAGAGAGCATCAATTGTTTTACCTGTTATGTATGTCAACGGGGCAAATTGATGAGAGAGGTCGAAATCCTTCGAGAGTTTACTTCGCAGACTTTCTGGGATAGTTGTTGCTAATAGCCCGTTTGAAGCAAAACTATAGTTTGGCTCTTGTCCATTCTTAGCATCATCACCCTTACTCACAATTTTCAGTAAGAATATTTCACGTGCTCCTTCGGTAGTTCCAAGGGAGGTTGACGATTTAATCACATCTGTAACTTGCACTTGAATCTGAGGCGGAGAAGCTCCTTCAACAAGCAAGAACTGATATCGGGCGTTGTAGAAGACCGAACGTGCATCAGCCAGTGAAGACTCTAGATTTACCTCTTTGATTCCATCTGAAAGCTGAGAATAGAGTGCCGAACCAGTCAGCCAAACGACACCCAAAGATAAGAGCACTGTTGAGACAATAACTTTAGCTGCGAGAGATTGTGCAAGAGGCGAACGTTGTGGCCACATTAGGAAACGCCTACAACTCCAGCTTTATATCCCACTCCGCGTACTGTGATGACGATTGTTGGATGCTCTGGATCGTGTTCGACCTTAGAACGAAGGCGCTGAACATGGACATTTACCAAGCGAGTATCGGTTGAATGACGATATCCCCACACTTCGCTCAGAAGAGAATCACGCGTAAATACGCGACCAGGTTCCTTGGCAAGAGCGACAAGTAAATCAAATTCAAGGCGAGTAAGTGCAATGAGCTTGGCTCCACGGCGTACTTCGTGAGCGGTGACATCAATAACTAAGTCGCCAATAGTTAGCGATCCCTTTACATCAGCATTTGTGCGGCGCAGTCGTGTGCGAATACGCGCGATTAATTCAGAAGGGTGTTTAAAAGGTTTAACCATGTAATCATCGGCGCCAGCTTCAAGTCCTGCAACAATATCCTGAGTATCGCCCTTGGCACTTAACATCACTATCGGCACCATAGATTCGGCGCGGATTAACTTACATACTTCTACTCCATCAAGACCTGGCAACATCACATCGAGAAGAACGAGATCTGGTGGATTGCTTCGAAAAACTTCCATGACCTCGTCTCCACGACTGACTAGATCTACGTCGATGCCGGCACCTGTTAATACGATGCCGAGCATCTCCGCAAGATCCTGGTCGTCATCGACGACCATGACTAAGGTCATTAGCTACCGTGCTCCCAAGAGTTGAGATACATATCTTGAGCTGGTGTTAACACATCAATGCGACCACCCATAGAGATCAACTTAAGTGATGCAACTTCCTTATCAATGTATTCAGGAACCATGTGAACGCCTGGCTTAAGGTTCTTAGCTTCCTTAACGAGATATTCAGCTGTAAGTGCCTGATCAGAGAATGACATATCCATCACTGATGCTGGGTGACCCTCTGCTGCACCAAGATTTACAAGACGACCTTCTGCAAGGAGAAGTAGGCGTCGACCATCTGCAAGTACATATTCATCGGTCTGATGGCGCATCTTTGAGTTCTTCTTCTTTGAATTCTGCTCAAGCCAAGCGACATCGATTTCGATATCGAAGTGACCAGAGTTAGCCATAATTGCGCCATCCTTCATCACGGCAAAGTGCTCATCGCGAAGTACATCACGGTTACCGGTAACGGTAATGAAGACATCGCCAACCTTTGCAGCATCGAGCATTGGCATGACTCGGAAACCTTGCATCATCGCATCGAGTGCCTTCGTTGGATCGATTTCAGTAATGACGACATCAGCGCCCATACCCTTTGCACGCTCTGCAACGCCCTTACCGCAGTAACCAAATCCTGCGACAACAACGATGCGACCAGCAAGCAAGAAGTTTGTTGCACGGAAGACTGCATCGAGTGTTGATTGTCCTGTGCCGTAACGGTTATCAAACATATGTTTTGTATCGGTGTCATTAACAGCGATCATTGGGAATGTAAGGGCTCCATCTTTAGCCATCTGGTTAAGACGTACTACTCCAGTCGTGGTCTCTTCGCAGCCACCGGTGATGGTTGGAAGAAGTTCGCGACGAGTGGTGTGGAGGGTGTTAACGAGATCGCAGCCATCATCAAAGACTTGGTGTGGTTCGATATCTAGAGCTGCATTGATGTGTGAGTAATATCCATCACGATCTACCGCATTGCGCGCAAATACAGATATTCCGTATTCGTGAACAAGTGCTGCCGCTGTGTCATCTTGGGTCGAAAGTGGGTTTGATGCGCAGAGTGCAATTTCTGCACCTCCTGCTTTAAGTACGCGCATCAAGTTCGCTGTCTCTGTCGTGACGTGCATACATGCTGAAATTCGAACTCCAGCAAATGGTTGTGACTTTTCAAAGCGCTCTCTAATTTGAGCAAGGACTGGCATGTTGCGCTCAGCCCACTCGATTTTCTTGCGGCCTTCTGCAGCAAGGGATGCATCTGCAATGTCATGCTTAGGTGTTGTTTGTGTTGTTGTCATAACTGTTCTCCTCTACACGGTAGGTGGCTAATTGCTTACCTAAGGCGTAGGGCTCTACTTGCTAGGTTGCTGTAGGCCAAGATTACTGGGTAATGAGGCTACTCGCCACCTATGAGGGCTAAGACCTGCGTAGAAACTTTCTTCATAAGTGCATCAGAGTTAGCCTCAACGTTGAGTCTGAGTAGAGGTTCAGTGTTTGAGGCGCGGACGTTAAACCACCAATCGCTACTCTCGACAGTAAGGCCGTCCAAGTGATCTGTAGTGATGCCTCCTGTAGCTAAATTCATAGCTAAATAATGTGACTCAATCGACTCCATCACCGACTGTGAATCGCTGACAACTGAGTTAATTTCTCCACTCGATGAGTAACGATTATACGGATGTAAAAGTTCGCTCAGCGTTCCCTTAGATTCAGAGAGTGCTGCAAGTGCATGAAGGGCTGCCAACATTCCTGAATCAGCTCGCCAAAAATCTCTAAAGTAAAAGTGGCCAGAGTGCTCACCGCCAAATATCGCACCAGTGTCGGCCATCATTTTCTTAATGTAGGAATGGCCTACTCGAGATCGAACTGCAGTCCCACCATTTTCTTCGATTACTTCCTTCACACTTCGTGATGAAATTAAATTGTAAATAATTGTCGAACCAGGATCACTTGCAAGTGCACGGTCTGCGATCAGTGCTGTCAATGCAGATGGGTTAACTAAATCCCCTCTTTCATCCACCAAAAAGCAGCGATCGGCATCTCCATCAAATGCCAAACCGATATCAGCTTTATGTTTCTTCACAGCCTTCGATAGGTCTTGCAAATTCTTTGGATCGATTGGATTGGCTTCATGGTTGGGAAAGGTTCCATCTAATTCGAAATACATCTCAATAACGTCAGCGCTAAGACCCTTAAAGACTGCAGGGGCTGTATATCCGGCCATTCCATTTCCTGCATCGATGACAACTTTGAGAGGTCTCATCGATCCCACATCTACAAGACTGAGAAGGTGCTTCACATATTCTTCAAGCATTGGTTGAGAACGTTCCACACCCACACTTCTGAGTTCGATGGGTGAGCCTTCCTCTACATATTTTTCAATAGTGAGTAAGCCTGACTCTTTACCAATTGGACGGGCCCCGCTCAGACACATTTTTATTCCGTTGTACTCCGCTGGATTGTGGCTTGCGGTAAACATCGCGCCCGGCATATTTAACTTTCCGGCAGCAAAATAGAGCATATCTGTCGATGCTAGGCCGATACGTATGACGTCCATACCCTGAGATGTAATTCCTGCCGAAAATGCATCAGCAAAAATTGGAGATGACGGACGCATATCCTCACCAATAACGACTGTGCCTGGTTCTCGCTCTTGCTGAAGAAATCGAGCGAAAGCTACCCCTGTTGCGAAGCAGAAGTCAGCAGTAATCTCGGAATCAACGAGTCCTCGAACATCATAGGCTTTAAATATTGACATCTTTTGCTGCCTTTAATTTGGAACTGCGCGAAGATGTCCACGACGTACACCGATGTGAGGTGCACTCTGTACTTCTTCAGAGACATCGTCGGTACTTTGCGGAATTGTTGCAGCAGCTTCGCGCACTGCATCTGCAATTGCCATGAGGTCATCCTCTGTTGGCCCAGATCCAGATTGTGAAATCTCTTCTTTAATAACCGACCAACCATTGGGAACAGTTAACTTGCGAGCATGAAACTCACATAAATCGTACGCATGAGGTTCCGCAAAAGTTGCTAAAGGCCCAAGTACGGCAGTTGAATCAGCATAGATATAGGTAAGGGTCATTGTTGCCATCGCGCGACATGTCGCCCGCGAGCATCCTCTACCTGTACGAACTGCTGAAGCCATAGATAGAAGATTAGTGGGAATAGGTACAGCTATGGATTTAAGACACGGATATTCGCGCTAGGAAGTAGTACGCGGGTCAGTTCGCTACCAGGGACAAGTGGAAGATAGCCGTATCCACTCTGTGTTGATATCAGTGCACCACCCACAGTCTTATCACTAACTTTTGCGAAGTGTATGGTTCTAGCATTCTCCGGTACTTTAAAACTCGCAATACCCTCTCCCGTGACTGTAAATTTCTTCTCTTTCTTATTTGTATAGAGGATTGAGAGGGAGATTGAAATTCTCTCTCCCGAAAAGACGAGCGTCGGAGCAAGTCCACTCACTGCTAATGAATACTCGGTCATTTCTGCAGTCGATGTACTCCATACAAAGTCTGATTTCGCCAGGGCATAAGTAGATGAATACACCGAAGCGACAATCGGACGATTTGATGAAATTCTGAGAGCAAAAGTACTTGGACTAATTTGGGGATTGAGTGGAATCTCGGTCACGATGCCAGCCTTAATTGCACGATCATCAAATCCGACAGGAATAAATGAACCCTTAGTTGAGATGAGTTCGACAGAGATTCGAGCATCTAGATCACCGGGTGCAATAACACGCAAGGTATGACCTAACGCCTTGCCCGATCGTTTCATGTGAGGAATTGCAGGAATCACAACTACCTTACTTGGATCTGGCGATGCATTGACTATGTCTCCACCAAGAGATTGAAGTCCGCGGCCGCGCTCATCTACAAGGAAGGCATTTACTCGCCCCGATCGTGGCGCGACATGAAGAGCAATTCGCGCAGCTCCCGGATCCAGAGAATCAAGAGTCTGTACAACAGAGGAATTAGCTTTTAGCGTTACTACTTTCGGAGGTCGGATTCCAGATTCACTCCAAATTCCAACATCAATAATTGCTTCACTTAATCCACTATTGATCAAGATAAGTTTTCCCTTACTTGTCACATCAGCTGCTCCGCCAACAAACCATTGAGAAATAGATGGTGCCGAACAAATCGTTGCACCGGCCCAGACGCCTTTCTTGATCTGCCACACAGGTGATGTCATATTCTTCGTATCTAAAATCGTGGGAAGAGAACTCTGCATTAAGCGCAAGGT
>CANESA010000038.1 GCA_947440735.1 Candidatus Nanopelagicaceae bacterium | reverse complement strand
TCAATACGCCGCGAATCTCTGGAATCAGTGATGGATGAATGGCTACGAACTGCGCATCTGAAATTTCGTGAAGTGCGATCTGATTTTTCTCAGCCAGTGCAACACACTTTCCAGCAGCCTCATGTGCTGTTGCAAATGGAATGTGCGCGCGAACGAGGAAGTCTGCGATCTCTGTTGCGAGTGAGTAACCGGTGGGTGCAGCAGCCGCCATCTTTGCACGATCGAATTCAGTCGTTGCCACCATTCCAGTAACAGCTGGGAGGACAAGAGCCAACGTGTCGAATGAATCAAATAGAGGTTCTTTATCTTCTTGGAGATCACGATTGTAAGCGAAAGGTAATCCTTTAAGCATCGTAAGAACGCCTGTCAGATTTCCAACTAACCGACCGGCTTTACCGCGTGCAAGCTCTGCCATATCTGGATTTTTCTTCTGCGGCATTATCGAAGAACCCGTTGAGTATGAATCAGAAACCTTCGCCCAACCGAATTCAGTCGTTGCCCAGATACACCACTCTTCACCGATACGTGAAAGATGAACTCCAACCATTGAAATAATAAAGAGGGCTTCAGCGACAAAATCTCGATCAGAGACACCATCGATACTATTTCCAGCACTTTTCTTGAAGCCGAGGGCAGTGGCAGTCGCCTCAGGGGAGAGTGGGAGTGATGAACCTGCCAGCGCTCCCGATCCCAAAGGACTGACAGAGGTTCGTACTAACCAATCATCGATGCGGTCTAAATCTCGATTGAGCGCGTGTACATGTTTTGCAAGTTCGTGGCCAAAGAGCACTGGCTGCGCATGTTGCATATGCGTAAATCCGACCGAAGGGGCATCTGCATACTCATGGGCTTTCTGAAGAAGTGCTTGCTGTAAGTGAATGATCTTGTCAGCTGTTTCAAGCATTGCATCCATCGCATAGAGACGAAGATCTGTAGCGACCTGATCATTACGAGAACGACCTGCACGGAGTGATCCTCCAATCTCACCTAACTTCTCGGTGAGTCCTCTCTCCAGCGCCGAATGAACATCCTCGTCAGAATCGTTGTAGGTAAATACTCGGGTTCTTACTTCTTCGGTTAACTCAAGAAGTGCCACACGAATTTTCCCAGCGACCTCAGGTGTCAACAGCCCTGATGATTCCAGGACGGCGAGGTGTGCCAACGAGGAACGGAGATCGTATGGAGCAAGGCGCCAATCAAAGTGAACGCTACGTGAGAGCGCAAAAACTACATCTGCTGGTTCATCTGAAAATCTTCCGCCCCACAGTGACATTTCTCTACCTTCTCTTCTTAGTTCTAGTTTTTCCTGCAAATGCGAGTAGTTCACGCGCTAAAGCATTGCCACCCGTAGCGCTTTTCGAGACAACGAGAACCGTGTCATCGCCGGCAATTGTTCCGATGATCTCTTTGATACCTGAATGATCAAGGGAACTTGCCAATAGTTGGGCTCCCCCTGGAGGAGTGCGGACAACAGCCAAGTTGCCACTTGCATCAACGCTCAAGATTAACTCCTGAGGTAACGGCATTGATCGCGCAAGGGATGAGTCGCTATCTTCGGAGATGGAGTAGACCATCTCACCTTGTTGATTTCTAATGCGAACAGCGCCAATCTCTTCAATGTCTCTACTCGCAGTGGCTTGGGTAACTCGATATCCAGCCTTTTTTAGAGCTTGCACCAAATCTTCTTGGCTGTGGATTCGTCCAGAATTTATCGCAGCAATTGCCGCAGAACGACGGGCTGAGACGGTATTGATCGGTTGCACTTTAGCCATGGTCTGCCTCCTTCATCACTTTCTTAAATGTTGCAATGAATTTTTCGATTTGGAGCATCGTGACAATGAGCGGTGGAGCTATACGGATCGTTTGATCGTTGGCCGCGTTAACAATGACGCCCGCTTCCAGCATTGATGTTGCAACTTTCTTAGCAATTGGGGTGGTGAGTTCAATGCCTAGAAGCAAGCCTCGTCCACGAACTTCGGAGACTCCAGACGTACCTATAAGACTCTTTTTAATCTTCTTCTCAAAAATTTTTGCAGATTGCATCAACTTCTTACTTTCGATAATGTCGAGGACTGCGTTGGCTGCAGCGCATGCAATTGGATTTCCTCCAAAAGTTGTGCCGTGATCACCAGGCTGTAGTAACTGCGCAGCTCTGCCATATGCAATCGTGGCTCCTAGCGGTAATCCCCCACCGATGCCTTTAGCCACAGTAACTACATCCGGCTGAACATTTTCATGTTCGAACCCAAACCACTGTCCTGTTCTACCGATTCCAGTTTGCACGCAATCAAAGACTAATAGCGCCCCGACGCGATCGCAGATATCCCTAAGACCAGCTAAGTAACCATCTTCTGGAGTAATTACTCCAGCCTCACCCATGATTGGCTCGACAATAACCATCGCTGTCTTCTTTGATACAGCACGCGACATTGCTAACAAGTCTCCGTAAGGCACATGAGTAATCCCTTTAAGTAAAGGTGCAAATGGTTCACGCTTTGAAGGTTGGCCTGTCATGGAAAGTGCCCCCATGGTTCGACCATGAAAAGAACCCTGGGCTGCAACGATACGAGATCTTCCGGTACGACGGGAGATTTTCAGAGCTGCCTCATTCGCTTCAGCTCCAGAGTTACAGAAGAAAATTCGTGCGTTGGAATCGCCAGTCATTTTTTGTAATCGCGAGGCTAAAAGCAACCCTTGCGGATGTGAAAAGAAATTGCTCACATGAGCCAAAGTCGACACTTGCTTGGTTACCGCCTTGATGACAGCAGGGTGGCCATGGCCGAGAACATTTGTAGCAATTCCTGCCAGAAAATCTAGATATGACTTACCCTGATCATCCTTGAGAACACACCCTTTACCGCTTACAAAAGTTCGCGAAGGGGTGCCGTAATTTGTCATCATGACATCGTCCCAGGTGATGGCTGCGCTCTTTTTCATCATGCGCTGACCAACGTTCCGCCACTATTTTCCAAAGCCAACGCGAAAGCCTCAGGATCTCGACCGTCGATGATCCTGACTGCACGAGCCCCGTTATCGATCGCTTCTAAACACGCAGCAACCTTTGGTGACATTCCATCTTCAAATGAATCCTTCATTGAAAAGAGTTCGTCGCGAGTAATGGAAGAGATAAGCGATCCACGATCTGGCCAGTTGCGATAAATACCTGGCACATCTGTCATCACAATAAGAGCCATTGCATCTAAGGCCCCTGCAATTGCAGCAGAGACGAGATCCCCGTTTACGTTGAGCGCACCGGTACCTTCAGTATTTGAAGCGACGGGAGATATCACAGGAACTTTCCCTTGATCGAGCAGCGATTGAATCGGGTCTGCATCAACTGCAGTAATTCGACCCACAAACCCAAGATCGACAGAGGTTCCATCGACTAATTGAGTAAGCGTTTCTGCTGTGATGATGCCACGGCCCGAGAGAGAAACAGCAGGAATTGAATGAGCGATCAACGCAGCTGTCACCGCCGGACCTACTTGCCTTGCAAGAACTTCTTCGGCTACTTCAAGAGTGGCTGCATCTGTATAGCGAAATCCACCTATGAAACGTGGAGTTATTCCTCGAGCTGTGAGTTCGGCGTTGACCTGTGGTGCACCGCCATGGACAACCACCACCTTTAAACTCTTTGCAAGTGCTTGGCCGAGCGCTCTGGCGAAGAGCCCTGAGTCATCAGACATTGCATGACCGCCATATTTGACCACGAGAATGTTGCTCATATTCCGATCCCTTGAGCGCTCAAACCCGTAGAACCATCTAAGCCACACATAATGTTTGCGTTCTGTACTGCCTGACCAGCAGCGCCTTTACCCAAGTTATCAATTGCAATACTGACAATTGCACGTTTTGTATGTCCATCTACCGCCACTTGAAGATGTGCCGAATTGCTGCCGTATACCGAATGAGTCGCAGGCATTTCACCTTCTGACAGAACTGAAACAAAAGTTTCGCCTGCGTAATAGTGCGAGAAGTGTGTACGAAGCTCATCGGTAGAGATAAATTGGTCAAGCTTTACTGTGATCGTCGCAAGAATTCCACGAACCATGGGCGCAAGCATTGGTGTGAATGAGATCCGTACTTCTTTGCCTGTCGCTTGAGAAACACATTGCTCAATCTCTGGAGTGTGCTGATGAACTCCCCCAAATTTATAGGAAGACATTGATCCCATAATCGCACTTGCAAGAAGGTTACTTTTGGCAGAACGACCTGCGCCAGAAGTGCCTGAGGCCGCTACAACCACCACATCGTTCAAGTGTGCGAATTGCGCAAGAGGTGTCAGTGCAAGAGCTACAGCCGTTGCATAACAACCTGGATTAGCAATCTTCTGCGCAGTTTGGATCTTGACGAATTGTCCCTTCATCTCAGGCAATCCATATACCCAGTGGCCAGCATGCTCTCCACCGTAATACGTTGCCCACGCAGCGGGATCTTCTAATCTAAAATCTGCACCGATATCGACAAACTTCATAGATGGCGCAACCGTTGCAATCGCCTTAACCGCAGCAGCTGATTCACCATGAGGAAGCGCTAAGAAAACCAGGTCACATGCCGCAAAAAGCTCAGGTGAGAAGGCCGAGAAACGTTGACCGCTCATTGAAGTCAACTGTGGATGGAGAGATGTAATGAACTCCCCCGCGTTCGAGTAAGCCGAGACCGCCTCAACTGTAAATGTTGGGTGAGTTGAAAGAATTCTCAGCAGCTCCCCGCCGGCATAGCCACTTGCGCCCACAACACCAGTTTTCATGGAATACAGGGTATCAAACGATCTATATTTATGCAAGGACCTGCATAATTATGCAGTGCGGAGAACTGCTCCCGTGGCCTTGACTGCCGCAGCAACGGCAGATTCACGCATCTCTGTGACCTCTGCCCCGGTCAGCGTTCGATCAGGAGCTCGGAAAACTAGTGAGAAAGCGAGTGAAATCTTGCCATCGCCCAGTTTGTCGTAGCGGTCAAAGAGAGTGATTGATTCGAGAAGCTCTCCGGCGCCAGAACGGAGCGCTGCTTCAACTTCAGCGGCGGTGATACCTGCGTCAACAATTAACGCGACATCTTGAAGGGCTGCAGGCATAGTTCCGACAGTTGTAGGGCGAACTAGCTGTGAGTCTGGAAGCGCGCTCAGTGCAACTGCGAATGCAACTGAGCGTTCAGGAAGACCATACTTGGCAACTATTCGCGGATGAAGCTCACCCGCATGTGCAACGGCTTTGCCATCGACGATCAGTTCTGCGCAACGACCCGGATGCCAAGGGGCTAAATCAGATCTCTTCACCGTCCACTGCAAGTTACAGAGTGCAAGCACATCTTGAGCGTATGCGATTGCATCCTGCCATGTGTATGAACGAGCTTTGCCTTGCCAATCTTCAATCTCATTCTTTCCTACAAAGAGACCAGAGACGTGATAGCCCTGTGGTGGAACGCTGGCAAATATCTCATCGATAATTTTCTGGTTGGGACGCTGAGCAATATCTGGTGAGATAAATGGAACAAGCTTTTGGGAGCTACGGAATATGGATCCCATCTCAAAGATTGCGAAATCTCTGGCACCGCGACTGATGTTACGGGCTGCTACTTCTATCAATCCAGGAACCAGATGTACTCGCATCAAAGGGAATTCTTCGGACATTGGGTTAGCAATTGTGTAGGTCGATGCCCTCTCCCCTACAAATCCCATGAAATCAATCGTCTCTTGATTGGTGAAGGGGAAAGTTTGAACCTCGGCTAAACCGCGATTAGCAAGCATCTGTGCCACTGCACGACGACGCTTCTGATTTGAGGTGAGGGATGCGTGCAACGGACGAGGAGGTAGAACAGAGGGAATCTTGTCATAACCGATCATGCGCGCTACTTCTTCAGCTAAATCTGCCGGTGTCAGCAGATCCCAACGCCACGATGGCGGATCCACTTCGAATGTCTTCTCATCTACATCGCAGCCAATTGCACGAAGCAGTTCTGCAATCTTCGCCGGGGCAATTTCCAATCCCAGAGTACGAGAAATATATGCAGGATCTAGCATCAGCAGAGGTGCGTAACGCGGCTTGACATCGACCAC
>CANESA010000037.1 GCA_947440735.1 Candidatus Nanopelagicaceae bacterium | reverse complement strand
TGGGAAGCATCAGGCCACGTTGCAACATTTAGCGATCCGCTAACAGAGTGCACTGCTTGTCATAAGCGTTACCGCGCAGATCATTTGGAAGAAGCTTACGAAGCAAAGCACAAGAAGAAGCTTGAATCTTTGAGCGAAATGAACTGTCCTGCTTGTGGAAATAAAGGTCAGTTCACGACACCTAAGCAATTTTCGGGACTTCTCAAAACTTTCCTTGGACCAGTAGAAGATGAATCGGGTCTGGCCTACCTTCGCCCAGAGACAGCGCAAGGAATTTTTATTAACTTCGATCAGGTGATGACGACATCGCGTAAGAAACCGCCATTTGGTATTGGCCAGATCGGTAAGTCATTCCGTAACGAAATTACTCCAGGAAACTTCATCTTCCGTACGCGTGAATTTGAGCAGATGGAGATGGAATTCTTTGTCGTCCCAGGAACAGATGAGGATTGGCACCAGTATTGGATCGATACCCGTCTTGCTTGGTATAAAGATCTTGGTATCAACCCAGAGCGTCTTCGCATCTTCGATCATCCAAAAGAGAAGCTTTCGCATTATTCAAAGCGCACTGCAGATATTGAATATAAGTTTGAATTTACAGGAACTGAATGGGGTGAGCTCGAGGGCATTGCAAACCGTACAGATTTCGATCTCAAGGCACACTCTGCCGCCTCTGGAAAAGATCTCTCATACTTTGATCAAGAGAAAAATGAGCGCTGGACACCATTTGTTATCGAACCTGCAGCAGGTGTTGATCGTTGCGCACTGACATTCTTGATGGATGCCTACACAGAGGACGAAGCACCAAACGCTAAGGGCGAGATGGAGAAGCGAGTTGTTCTTAAGCTTGATTACCGTCTAGCACCAGTCAAGGTGGCAGTTCTTCCGCTCTCACGTAACGCTGATCTTTCACCTAAGGCACGTGATCTGGCAGACCAACTTCGCAAGAATTGGAATATTGACTTTGATGATGCCGGAGCCATTGGTCGCCGTTATCGCCGCCAAGATGAAATCGGTACTCCGTACTGCATCACTATCGACTTTGAAACTCTTGAAGATAATGCAGTAACGATTCGCGATCGTGACACCATGGCACAAGAGCGCATCTCACTTGATCAGGTGCAGACATGGTTAGCTCCACGTCTACTGGGTTGCTAACACTTCCTTTATCAAGCGGTACGTATCAGCTTGATTCACCGGTAGTTCTAGCCCCTATGGCTGGAATTACCAATGCACCTTTTCGCATGTTATGTCGTGAGCAAGGCGCTGGGCTCTTTGTCTCAGAGATGGTGACAGCGCGCGCGTTGCTTGAACGTATTCCAGAAACGCTGCGCATGATTGAACCGGGCCCTGGTGAATGGCCACGTTCGATTCAGCTCTACAGTGTTGATCCTCATCATATGAGTGAAGCGGTAAAGATGATTGGCCGTGAAAATTTAGCCGATCACATTGATATGAACTTTGGATGTCCGGTACCAAAGGTCACACGCAAAGGTGGGGGAGCAGCACTTCCATATAAGCGCAGACTTTTCTCATCCATTGTTGAAGCAGCAGTGAACGCGGCAAAGCCATTTGGAATTCCAGTGACAGTAAAGATGCGCATTGGTATCGATAGCGATCACATTACATATTTAGATGCAGCAAAGTCAGCTGCCGAGCTCGGCGTTGCATGGGTGGCACTTCATGCTCGCACTGCTGCACAAATGTATGAGGGCAAGGCAGATTGGTCTGCGATTGCTCAGTTGGTAGAACATCTCAAGCCAACAGGTGTACCAGCCCTTGGTAATGGTGACATTTGGTCAGGAAGTGATGGCGTTGCGATGATGGAGCAGACAGGTTGTGCTGGCGTTGTCGTGGGCCGTGGATGTTTAGGGCGTCCGTGGTTATTTACAGATTTAACGAAATCAATGTCAGGAAATGATGAACGTGTTTTGCCATCTTTACACGAGGTTCGTGAAGTGATGTTCCGACATGGTGAATTAATTGTTGATTACTTTGAATCTGAAGACCGGGGTTGTCGCGACTTGCGTAAACATATGGCTTGGTACCTCAAAGGCTTTACCGTTCATAGTGAATTACGCAGACAATTTGGAATGATCGCTTCCCTTGTAGAATTTCGCACATTGCTCGATCAACTAGATGATCAACCGTATCCACTAGAAGTTGCAGAGAAACCACGTGGACGTACTAGCCACGGGCGACCACCGACTCTTCCAGATGGATGGCTCAATGATCCGGATGAGATGATTCATCTCGAGGCAGAAGATATGTTCTCGGGTGGCTAATGTTTAAATTCATCTTTCGCGCCATAGCATTATTAATTGCTCTCATTGTGGCAATTCCTGCCTACGCACTCTTTGTTACGTGGAACTCAGCGAACAATCCAACTCTTCGCACAACAGCCGATGTCATTGTGATTCCAGGTGCAGCACAACTCGATGGCACACCTGGCCCGGTACTGCAGGCGCGACTTGAACAAGCGGTACGACTCTTTCGTGCAGGTGTAGCTCCTCTTGTAATAACAGTGGGTGCAGGTGCACCCGGTGATCGCACTACCGAAGCTGACTCTGGTCGTCGCTGGCTGATCAACAACGGAGTTCCACGTAGCGTTGTGATCGCGCTCCCTGAAGGTCGCGATACTTTGACGCAGACAAAGGTGTATGTAAAAGAGATGAGCGAGCGAAAACTTACATCTGTAGTTATTGCAACCGATCCCTTTCACTGCCAACGATCAATGACAATGGCGCGTGATCTTGAAGCGGACCCATTCTGCGCACCGGTTCCTGATGGGCCCAATTCATTGGCCGGATCAACTAACCGGTACTTAATTCGTGAAGCCGGGGCTTACCTTGCTTACATCACGCTGGGACGCAGAGGAATTCATCTCAGCGATCACTTAGGCTAGCTCCATGCGATATAGCGATAGCGATCAAGAGCGGTTCTTCTTCGAACCTGCCAAGCGCGTTGGGCGAACAGAATTTATGCGCGATCGTGCGCGCGTGATTCATTCGGCGGCGCTCCGCAGATTAGCTGCCAAGACACAAGTTGCTGTTCCATGGGAGAACGATTTTCAACGCACGCGTTTGTCGCACTCGATGGAGTGTGCACAGATTGGTCGCGAACTCGGTGAATCACTTGGAGCAGATCCAGATCTACTTGAGACAGCATGTCTTTCACACGATTTAGGTCATCCACCATTTGGTCATAATGGCGAAGAAGCACTTGCCGATATTGCCCAAGAGTTTGGTGGCTTTGAAGGAAACGCTCAGAGCTTTAGATTATTGACTCGCATTGAAGCAAAGACTGTAGACGCAGATGGAAAATCTGTTGGACTCAATCTGACGCGAGCAAGCCTTGATGCAGCAACAAAATATCCATGGCCGCGCAGCGTTAATCCGCGCAAGTTTGGCGTCTATGACGATGATATTGAGATATTTAATTGGGTTCGCAGTGGCGCTCCAGATGGCCGTCAATGTATCGAAGCCCAAATCATGGATTGGTCTGATGACTGTGCCTACTCTGTTCATGATCTTGAGGATGCGATCTTCGTAGGTTCAGTTCAGGTTTCAGATTTTGAAAGAGATTTCGACACTTTATATGCAGAGGTGATTACTAGCTATAAGAGTGATGCCACAAAAGATGAGGTCGCAGCAGCACTCACGCGCCTTGAGTCACTTTCGTGTTGGCCTCGCACATACGATCGCTCACATCGATCGCTAGCCCGCCTTAAGGATTCGACATCACAACTTATCGGTCGCTTTGTATTAGCTGCCGAGATGCGCACGCGTGAAGTTCACGGTGCTGGATCACTCATGAGGTATCAAGCAAACCTGGAGATTCCGCGCGAACAACGCGTTGAAGTAGATTTCCTCAAAGCTATTGCGGGCCACTACCTGATCAGCGCCGATGCATCACAAGAGCGCTACATCGGACAACAAAAACTCATTGCAGAACTTGTGGAGATGCTCTTTGCCAAAGCACCAGCGGCCCTTGATCCGATATTTCTCGATGACTGGGCTCTGGCCGATAATGAAATTGCACGGATGCGCGTTGTCATCGATCAAATTTCTTGCCTGACTGATCCTGGCGCATATGCCTTACATGCTCACCTACGCGGTAATTAGATAGGCTGGGGATATGGCCGGTCGCATAAAGGATGAGGATGTTCAACACATCCGCGATCACGCACCTATCGATGATGTCGTAGGCGAATACGTACAACTTAAATCTGCAGGGGGCGGACAGAAAAAAGGTCTCTGCCCATTCCATGATGAGAAATCTCCCTCATTTCACGTCACACCTAGCAAGGGCTACTTCCACTGTTTTGGTTGTCAGACCGGTGGCGATGTCATTGCATTCCTCATGAAAATTGACCATCTCACCTTTACCGAAACAATTGAAAGACTTGCAGATCGCATCGGATACACGCTGCGATACGAAGAGAGCGGCAGCGCACCTTCTGGCCCATCTGTGAATCGCTCGCGTTTAGTTGCCGCAAATGCATTGGCTGCCAGCTTCTTCCAGGAACAACTCAATACTTCTCCAGATGCTGCTCACGGACGAGATCTACTTACCAAACGTGGATTCGATAAAACCGCATGTCAGACGTTCGGAGTCGGCTACGCACCTGATTCATGGGATTCACTTACCAAATATTTGCGTGCAGCCGGCTACACCATTGAAGAGCTCGAGCTCGCTGGACTTTCCAAGATGGGTGAACGCGGCCCGATCGATAAATTTAGAAACCGTTTAACCTGGCCAATCAGAGATATTTCCGGTGATGTTGTGGGATTTGGTGCTCGCAAATTAGCTAGCGATGAAGAGGATCAAGGCCCTAAATATCTCAATACATCAGAGACGCCAATTTATAAGAAGAGCCAAGTTCTCTATGGGCTAGATATGGCTAAGAAAGAGATTGCAAAGAAGCGTCAGGTAGTCATTGTTGAGGGATATACAGATGTGATGGCGGCACAGTTAGCTGGAATTACCACCGCTGTTGCAACCTGTGGCACCGCATTTGGCGCAGAACATATTCGGATTATTCGCCGTTTGCTTATGGATGACGACACATTCCGAGGTGAAGTGATCTTTACCTTCGACGGTGATGCAGCAGGTCAGAAAGCTGCCATGCGCGCATTCAGCGAAGATCAGAAATTTGTCACACAGACTTTCGTTGCCGTTGAACCTGATGGATTAGATCCGTGTGATCTACGTCAGATTAAGGGAGATCTTGCACTTCGTGATCTGATTGCAAAGCGCGTTCCACTCTTTGAATTTGCGATTCGCACCGAACTTAAATTACATAACTTAACGACCGCTGAAGGTCGAGTGAATGCACTGAATGCCACAGCGCCCCTCGTTGCTCAGATTCGTGACAAATCTCTACGCCCTGAATATTCACGCTTACTTGCTGGATGGCTTGGCATTGAAGTAGAGATTGTCACTTCTGCTGTTTCACAAGGCGCACGTAGATCTGCACCTTCAGCCACACAAGCTGAAGGAGATCAAGTCGATCAATCATGGCGCCCGCATCCACAAGAGCCACGCCTACTGCTCGAACGCGAAGTATTGAAGGCACGCTTACAAATGCCAGATCTGGTCACGACATGGTCAGAGATTGAAGAAGCCGCTTTTACGCACCCTGCCTACGTAGAGATGAAGCGTGTCATCGATGCGCATGCATCATCTACAATTCATATTGATGAAATTTCAGATGAGCGAATGAAAACTATCTTTACCGAACTCACGGTTGAGCCTATTCGATCTGATGGCGAAGTCTCGGCGCGATATATCGAATCAATCGTTGCGCGATTGCGTGAAGTAGGAATTAGTCGCGCAATTGCCGATCTCAAATCTAATCTTCAGCGACTTAATCCGGTAGAAAATCCTGATGAGTACAACGCAGCCTTTTCTTCCCTTGTGGCCCTAGAAGCCACTCGACGAGGACTTCACGATTTGGCTATAGGCTCGCTTTAAATCCTTCGATTTTTCCCCATCCGCATAGGTGCGGTAGAGTCTGCGCTCTGCACTATTCCCTCATAGCTCAACGGCAGAGCAGCCGACTGT
>CANESA010000036.1 GCA_947440735.1 Candidatus Nanopelagicaceae bacterium | reverse complement strand
GCTAGCCATGAAATTAAGGATAGGCGATATTGTGTGCCCATGTCTTCTCAAGCAACTGCCGCCCATGGCCATGGAATTGCCACACTCTCGGGCTCCACAGTTCTCGATGTCTGGTTTCCAGCTCCGGCGCTAGGTGCTCTCGTGGGAAAACCTGCGCAATCACTCCTTGATGCAGTCGGTGCTGATGATGTACGAAAAGTACGGCGCGAAATAGTTTCGTGCGAAGTAGATATTACTCAACCACCACAAGATGCAGTAGATGCATATCTACGACTTCATCTTCTCTCACACAGATTAGTTAAACCTCACGGACTCTCACTCGATGGAATATTCGGGCTCCTAACAAATGTTGTCTGGACATCTGCTGGTCCCTGCGCCATTGAAGGGTTTGAAGAAGTTCGTGCTGGAATACGTGCACGTGATGGCCATGTCACTATTTTTAGCGTAGATAAATTCCCACGGATGGTCGATTACGTCATTCCATCAGGTGTGCGAATTGCAGATGCAGATCGAGTTCGTCTCGGTGCTCACTTGGCATCAGGTACGACAGTGATGCATGAAGGGTTTGTAAATTTCAATGCAGGAACGCTTGGAACTTCGATGGTTGAAGGACGAATTTCTTCAGGTGTGGTGGTCGATGATGGAAGTGATGTCGGTGGCGGAGCATCCATCATGGGAACTTTAAGTGGTGGCGGAAAGCAAGTTATTTCGGTTGGAAAGAAATGTCTGCTGGGGGCAAATTCAGGGCTGGGAATTTCACTCGGCGATAATTGTGTCATCGAAGCAGGTACATACATCACCGCAGCTGCCAAGGTTCGTCTTCCAGATGGAGAAGTTGTAAAAGCTGGAACTCTCAGCGGAGCTTCGAATGTACTCTTTCGAAGAAACTCACTCGATGGTTGTCTAGAAGTTGTTGTTCGTGAAGGTTCGTGGGGCGGACTTAACTCAATTCTCCACGCTAACTAACCAAAACCACGGAGAAGGCAACTTCGCCCTACTTCTAAAGGTATCTCCACGAATTTTCTTAGTAACTCCCTCTGAAGAAGTTGCTGAAATATAAGTCACTGCACCGGCTTGGTTACGCGAGAGAATTTCAAGTGAAACTACATTGGGTAAGAGAAATGCTTTTGCAACAAGTTCCTGAGTAGATGATGCCTTCCACGATGCAAATCGAGGATTAAGCGTGACGTCTACGCTTGCGCTATCTGGAACAGATTGGGTGAAGGCGGTTGCTTCTCCCCATGCATCGCGAGTTGTCTGCGTTGCTCCACCCGATGAAGAGAAGAAATAGGTTTGCGCAGGCTTGCCATTGCTGAGCACAACTAGACTTGTAGAAGTATCGACGATCGTGCGAGACACGGCATCTTTCCACAACTGTCCAAATCTAGGTTCACTCTCTTTGGAATATCCCACAAAGTTTTGATCCGTAATGTGCGAGTAGACCTGACAATCACAGCTTGGTCTCACGATGCTCAACTTAGAGAGTGCATAGCTACGCGAGGCAATTGCTTGGGCCTCCAACATTGCCGCGGGCCAGCTAGATGGAACTTCACTAATTCCCCATAAATACTCATCTCTGAGAGCAAGGGTATTTGTCACTTCCATCGCACCTTTAACAACTTTAAGAGTGATGTATCCGTACTTATATTTTGTGGTGACTGAACCTTGGCTCATCGAGATGATGGGATTCTCTCCAACCCATCGCAAGGTGAGCGCCTTCCCCTTCGACAGAGTTGCAATAGTAAAAGTTGCCCTCTTTTTGGTCGCAAACGAATAAATAGGCTGTGATTGCGTTGAATTTCCAATATCTCCTTCAAATACATCGATACGCGCTCCAGGTGTATGAGTCGTGAAGGCAACTGACTTAACAAGATGAGCAATATTTACTCGGATTGTATTCGTATCAACATAGGGTGCAATCAGTACATCTTTATAGTAATAATTGAGAATTGCTGTAGCGCTCTCACCACTTACGGCGCGCGCCTTCGCACCTATCTGACTCATTCCAACGCCATGTCCGTAGCCATTGCCGGTGAATTCAAATGTCGGTGGAATTTCAATCGCTTGCGCTGGAACTGCACTTGAAATAAGTGCGGCAATCAAAAGAGCTAGAAAATTCTTAGACATCCTCATCAGAAGATGCGCTCTTTCGTACTTGCATATACTCGCGATATGCAGTGATTACTTCTGCAGGATTTCCACGAGCCATCATCTTTCCCTTATCTAGCCAGATGACTTCATTGCAAATATCTTCAATCGTAGCCAGAGCATGGCTTACTAGAATGAGTGCACGATCTTCGGTGCGGAGTTCTTTAATTCGGTTCAGGCTCTTCTGCTTAAAGCGCGCATCACCTGTACTCAGGGCTTCATCGATAATTAGAATGTCTGGCTTCACTGTTGCGGCGACTGAGAATGCCAACCGAGCATACATACCCGAGGAATAAGTACGCATGGGAGAGTCAATAGCTTCACCTAGCTCTGAAAATTCTGCAATTTCATCAAACTGATTATCAATCTCTGCGCGGGTCATACCTGCGGCAAGACCGCCAAGATAAACATTCTCACGTCCTGTAAGGGATGCATTAAATCCAACACCCAGAGCAAGCAAGGTACTCACAGAACCATAGACTTCAATGCGACCTTGTGATGGTGGAACGATCCCCGAGATAACGCGCATCAGAGATGATTTACCAGCACCGTTTGAGCCGATGATTCCCAATACTGTTCCGTAATGCACATCAATGTTCACATCGTTGAGTGCATTTACTGTGCGAGAGAACTTTCCACTTCTGCCAAAACTTTTTAGTCGCGCTTTAAGCGTAGGCTTTTTATCAACAGATGTTGTATATGTCAGACCGACAGATTGCACGGAGACTGCAATGCTGTGGTGAGGGTGGGTGCTAGAGACGGACAGCGAAATCACGCTCCCTCGATAAGAAGAAGTAAGTACCGACAACAAATATAAGCGTTGCCCAGGCCAGACTGATCAGGATTGAAGATGAGCTCGGAGCTTGTGCATAAACCATTACCTGTGACCACGCATCTAAGAGATTAAAAATGGGGTTTGCAATCTCGAGAGTGCGCATCTTTTCAGAGAGCGCTGACGCTTCATAAAGAATCGGAGAGAGATAGATCAAACTGCGGGTGATGTAGGGAAGCAGACTTGCTATATCTCTGAAGTAGACATTGGTACATGAGATTGAAATCGCCATTCCTAACCCCATGAATACTCCAAGGAGAAAGATAGGAAGAGCCCAGAGCATCTGCCAGGAATATGGAGCTCCGACGATAGTGCGCACTGCAAAGAAGACTATAAGCGTCGGAATAAATTTAAAGATTGCAATGACAGAGGCGGAGATTGGGAGCATGATGCGAGGAAAGGCGGTATTCATAATCAAGCGCTGTCCCGCTGTAATCGACTTGACTCCCCCGGTCAAACTATTTGCAATGAGATAGAAGAAAAAGAGGCTAGAAGTCAGATGTACATATCTATTCGCATCACTGGCTCCACCGATAATGTAAATTAAAAGAAAATAAACACCAGAAAGCAAGAGTGGATTAAGAACAAGCCAGAGTTGTCCGAAGACTGATCCGTAGTTCTGCTCACGTAATTCAGAGCGTGAGAACTCAGCGATAAAGTGGCGACGAGACCAGAGCGAGCGAAGGTATTCACGCATTGGGGGCAACCCAGCGCGAAATGGCTCATATACAGTCACAGGAGTACTCATATGAGTGAAGGTTACCTTAGAGAGTCTGGAACTAGCTTTCGTGGCGAGGTAAGGAAGCCAAGTCCCCACGAAAAGTGCATCGTCGGAAGAATAAAGACGAGAACCGGATAGTGAGCCAGATTCTTTGAGATGAAGAGCGGGGTGATTGCAATAAATGTGATGTAGGTAGCAGCCGGTAGATAGAGAGATGGATCGAAGATGCTTCCGGCCACAAGTGAGAGCGCGGTACCAATGAGAGCCAGTGGTGGTGCTAAATATCTGTAATTAATTGTTTGTGGATATTTGCGAGCAATCACTCTACGCCATCTTCCATATTCATAATATTGCTTAGCTAATTTTTTAAAGTTAGAACGTGGGCGATATGTCACGTGAAGTCTAGGATCAAAGTAAATTTTTCCGCCATTTTCTCGAAGTCTGTAGTTAAGTTCCCAATCTTGGGCACGGATAAATCGTTCATCAAATCCACCTGCATCAACAACAGCTTGGCGGATAAATGCTCCAAGATAGACAGTGTCTACAAATCCTGCCTTACCGCCGGTATGAAATCTTGATCCGCCAACACCAAATGGGCTGCACATTGCCGCAGCGACTGCACTTTCAAAGAATGTAATCCCTTCAGCGCCCATGACACCACCGACATTGACTGCACCAGATTCGCGAAGTATTTCGACTACTAATTGGAGATAGTCATTTGGTATCTCTGCATGAGCATCAACGCGCACTACGACGTCTTGAGTTGATGCGTTAAGAGCAATATTAAGTCCGGCTGCAGTTCGACCTGAAGGATTTTCAACAAGGATCACTCGCACATCTTCTGCGGCAAGTGAGCGCGCGATTTCATTTGTGGAATCCTGTGAGGGGCCAAGTGCCAAAATGACTTCGAACTTTCCCAGATAATTCTGAGAGAGTATGGCTCGTATTGAATCTTCTAAGTGCGCCTGCTCATTAAGCACAGGCAAAATCACGCTAATCCCTGGTGAGGCAGGTAACGAGGCGTTCGGCGATGTCATAACACCTCTACGCTATCGCCCAAGTAGTCTTACGCAGTGAAATCAACACGAGCCATACGGATAATTACCTCACTCTCCGTTGCCATCGTGCTCGTTTCTTCCGTATCTTCCTTTGGGCTCGGACAAGTCAGTAGTTCGATTGCCCGTATCAATGTCTTTGATTCACTCAACGATCGACCAGAGAAGACTTCTAAGGCCGAGAACTATCTCCTTGTTGGCTCGGATACGCGAGAAGGTCTGACTAAAGAGCAGATGCGTGCACTTCGCGTGGGCTCTACCGCAACTGCAGCTGGTGGTCGCTCTGACACCATGCTCTTGATTCACTTGAGTAAATCACGTGATCGCGCTTACATCATCTCTCTTCCACGGGATAGCTTGGTAACAATTCCGGAGCACATCAGCAGTAGCGATAAGAAAACTATGGTCTCTGCGCGCCTTGGAAAATTAAATTCTGCTTTCTCATACGGTGGTGCGCCACTTCTTATTGAAACGATTGAACTTGCAACCTCGATCAAGATTGATCATTATGTTGAGGTCAGCTTTGCCGGTTTTGCAGGAATCGTTGATGCACTCGGTGGCATTGAGGTGTGTACCAAGGTAAATATTGACGATCCACAAAGTCACTTAGTGTTAAGTGCTGGAGTCCATACACTCGATGGCATTGAGTCCCTCAAGTATGTTCGAACTCGAGGCTTCGATGGCCGTGGAGATATTGGACGCATGGCGAGGCAGCAACAATTTATGAGTGCGGTCATGCGCAAAGCAACCAGTACTGGAACACTCTTAAATCCATTTAAGTTGAAGAACTTCATTAACGCTTCACTTGCCAGCGTTAAGTTAGACGCTGGGCTAGCACCAAATGATTTATTGACACTGGCGAAACAGATGAAGAACCTTTCTTCTGGAAATGTGCGCACTCTGACTGTTCCACTCTCTAATGCAAATGGTCGATATGACGGGTTATCAGTGGTGATTTGGGATGAAGTGCTGGGCGCGGATTTATGGACACGCGTGAGAGATGATCTTCCTCTCGTTGATGAAGTTACCCCAACTCCTGCAGCTTCTGCGAGTGCTTCAGCAAAACCCACCCCTGTAATCGTCGATAAATTTAAGACTCGCACCGCGGATGAAAATCCATGCGGGGAGATTAAATAGTTCTTGCCTTAGACTCGCACCCATGACGCTCAAGCTCTCAGTAATAGGTTGTGGCTATCTTGGCGCTACCCATGCAGCATGTATGTCCTCTCTTGGTTTTGAGGTTGTCGGAATTGATACAGACCAAGCCAAAGTTGATTTGCTGCAGAGCGGGCGACTTCCATTCTATGAACCAGGACTCGACACACTCCTTTCATCGGAGATGAAGACTGGACGCCTCTCATTTACTACCGACTTTTCTGCTGTAGCAGATGCCGATGTCCACTTCATCTGCGTAGGAACTCCCCAAAGTAAAGATGGATTAGCTGCTGATCTGACATATGTGAAATCTTCAGTAGCGGCGATTGCACCGCACCTTAAAGATGGATCACTCGT
>CANESA010000035.1 GCA_947440735.1 Candidatus Nanopelagicaceae bacterium | reverse complement strand
ATGCCTCACGGTGGATACAAGCGCTCGGGATACGGCAAGGATCTCTCCAGCTACGGCTTCGAGGATTACACCCGCATCAAGCACGTCATGACCAACCTCAACGCCTAGATTCTGCAATAAATTTCACCTGAAATTACCTCAAAATAGTTTGGCCATGAGGGGCAATCGGCTCCATAATAAGGCCTGCACAACCGTCCCTTGTTCCGGAAAATAAAAAGGAGCCCATCACCATGGCTAATTCACCAAAGAAACCTCTATCAGCAGAAGCAAGCGCAATTATCAACTCTAAATTCTCACGTCGTGCACTTGTTGCAGGCGCTGGCGCACTCGGTGGAGCTGCGCTCCTGAGTTCATGTGGATCAGGCGGCGATGAAGCCGCATCATCAGGATCTGTACGTTGGGGTAACTGGCCTCTCTACCTTGATTACGATGAAGATTCAAAGCTCTATCCAACCCTTGAAGCATTCACAGAAGCAACTGGAATTGCCCATGAGTACTTCGAAGATTACAACGATAATGATGAGTTCTTTGGAAAAGTTCAGGCACAGCTAAAGCTCAAGCAAGATATTGGCTATGACATCGTAAGCCCAACTGACTGGATGGCAGCTCGCTGGATCCGCCTTGGTTATACACATAAATTTGATAAGGCAAATATTCCTAATGCAGGAAACATTCTTGACACTCTTGCATCCCCATCATTTGACCCAATGCGCGAACAGTCAATGACATGGCAAGGAATCATGGGTGGTTTTGGTTGGAACACTGAAAAGGTTCCTGGCGGCGTTCGCACACTTGACGACCTCTTTGCTCCAGCAAATAAAGGCAAGATTGTTGTTCTCTCTGAAATGCGCGACACCATTGGAATCATCTTGCGCTCGCGTGGTGTGGATCTTCAAACAGTGACCGAAGACCAGTTCATGAGCGCTGTTGAATTCCTAGAGCAGAAGATTGCTGACGGTTGGATTCGCGGAGTTAAGGGCAATGAATACGCAGAAGATCTCACCGCCGGTGACGCTGTTGCGGTTATTGGTTGGTCTGGAGATATGTTCATTTTGAAGTCAGAGAACGAAGGAAAATTTGACTTTGCTATCCCTGAATCAGGCGGAACTATCTCAGGTGATAACTTAATGATTCCTTACACAGCAACAGCTGAGGCTAAGGCAAGTGCTGAAAAGCTCATCAATTGGTATTACGACCCAGCGATTGCAGCTGAAGTCGCTGCCTACGTCAACTATGTGACACCTGTTAAGGGCGCGCAAGCTGAGATGGAGAAGATCGATCCAGCACTTGCTGCGAGCGAGTTCATCTTCCCAACCGAGAAGACGATGGCAAACCTTTCAGTATTCCGTTCACTTACTCCAGCTGAAGAGACAGCATGGACAGAGGCGTTCCAGAAGGCCGCCGGAAACTAAGTGACGGATAGCGCAAATTCGGCACGCGGTGATCTCAGACTCACACGTATCACAAAGAGTTACGGTGATTTCACTGCTGTTGATGATCTCTCTTTAACCATCCCTGAAGGTTCATTCTTTGCATTGCTTGGACCTTCAGGGTGTGGCAAGACCACGACTCTACGTATGATCGCCGGTCTTGAAGAACCTACTGTGGGAAGTATTCATTTGGGTTCAACTGATATCACAACAACAAAGCCTTACCAGCGCCCAATCAATACTGTTTTTCAGAACTATGCACTATTTCCACATCTGACAATCTTTGAAAATATCGCATTCGGACTCCGCCGACGTGGCCAAAAAAATGTTGATGAAGCAGTGAATAAGGTGCTTAATCTTGTAGAACTTCCTCACCTTGCCCAGCGCAAGCCAACTCAACTCTCTGGTGGTCAGCAGCAGCGCATCGCGCTAGCTCGCGCAATTGTTAACCGTCCTGCACTTCTCCTTCTTGATGAGCCGCTTGGAGCGCTTGATCTCAAGCTTCGTCGCCAGATGCAGATCGAGCTCAAGTGGATTCAAAAAGAAGTTGGGCTCACATTCGTTCACGTGACGCATGATCAAGAAGAAGCTATGACCATGGCTGACACTATTGCCGTAATGAATGAAGGAAAGATTGAGCAGATGGGATCTCCTGCTGATCTCTACGACAATCCAGAGACAGCTTTTGTTGCAAACTTCCTTGGCCAATCAAACTTGATTAAGGGCTCCCTTGTTGGAACTGATGGAGATTCATTGATAGCGGATCTCTTTGGTCAGAAGATTTCACTTCCGCGCAACCGTTCGCACGCCGTTGATTCATCGATCTTTGCTGGTATTCGCCCGGAGAAGTTCCGCATTTCTCTTCTCCAGACACCTACCTCAGGCAATGTATTAAGTGGCGGCAAGATCGAAGATGTTTCATATATCGGCGTCTCGACTCAATACCAGGTGATGATGCCGTGGGGCCAGGAACTTATGGTCTTTGAGCAGAACGATGACGGTGTTGCACCATTCCAGATTGGTGACCCAGTGAATATTTCTTGGGAGCCGATCTTTACCTTTGCACTTCGTGGAGATGAAGATGCAGAAGCCGGCACCGAAGTAATGCCTGAAGATCTCGACGAAGAGTAGTCGCGAGCTCTTACGATGAAGAAAATTAGTACCCCTTACCTCCTTCTTCTGCCTGGTTTTATCTTTCTCTTTACCTTTTTTATCTTGCCAATTATCAACTTGGCCCAAACTTCCACACAGACCCCAATTTCGGGTGGTGATATTGGGCAGTATGAGCAAACTTTTCGTTTTGCAAATTACCTCGATGCATTTCTCGAAAACCGCGAGCAATTCTCGCGCTCATTTGTTTACGCGTTTATTGCAACCTTACTCGCACTGCTTATCTCATATCCGCTTGCATACGCACTAGCCTTTAAAGCAGGCAGATTTAAGAACATTCTCCTTGTCCTAGTAATCGCTCCTTTTTTCACTTCATTTTTGCTCCGCACTGTGGCGTGGAAACAGATCCTTGGTGAGGAAGGTTTTGTAGTTCCCACGCTTCGCACTATTGGCGTCATTAGCGATACCACAACACTGACATCGACATCTTTTGCTGTAGTAATGGGTATGACCTATAACTTCCTGCCATTTATGACTCTTCCGCTCTATGCATCGATTGATCGAATCGATCCACGTACCCTTGAGGCATCAGGCGATCTCTACGCCAACGGATTTACAACTTTCCGCAGAGTGACGTTGCCGCTATCAATGCCGGGTGTGGTAGCCGGAACGCTTCTTACCTTTATTCCTGCAGCTGGCGATTATGTCAATGCTGAATTATTGGGCGGTCCAAACACCACAATGATTGGTAATGTGATTCAGTCGAGATTCCTCATTCCCGACTATCCAACTACATCAGCTCTGTCATTCACTCTCATGGCTGCTATTTTGATCATTGTCTTGGTCTATATACGCAAAGCTGGAACGGATGAAGTTGTATGAGCCAAAAACAAAAACAAAAAGATGCTTCAATTCCAACTTTGCCACTTGGTGCATTGATTTCCCGATGGTTCGGGCGTAATCTCATTCGCATCTACATGATCGTTGCCTTCACTTATCTCTTTATTCCAATTGCCTACACATTTGCGTTCTCATTTAATGACTCTGGAAAATCCAACTTAGTATGGAAGGGTTTTACCTTCGACAATTGGGCGGATCCTTGTGCAGCACCAAAAATCTGTGAAGCACTCGGCAACTCCATCAAAATCGGACTGCTAGCAACGGTATTTTCAACAATTTTGGGAACGCTCATTGCCTTCGCTATCGGCAGATATATGTTTAAGGGTCGTTCAACTACAAATCTGCTTATTTTTCTTCCAATGGCTACACCAGAGATTGTCCTCGGCGCTTCGATTCTCTCACTCTTTTTGGTTCTACAAATTAACCCTGGCTTCTGGCCTACGGTGATTGCCCATGTCGCCTTTTGTATTTCATTCGTTGTAGTTACCGTCAAATCTCGCATCGCATCCCTAGATCCACGACTTGAACAGGCAGCAATGGATCTCTATGCCAATGAATTTCAGACGTTCCGCCGCGTAACACTTCCACTAGTAGCTCCAGGAATTGCAGCGGCTGCGCTCCTTGCCTTCAGCCTCTCCTTTGATGACTTCATCATCACAAACTTTAATTCTGGAACCGTGACCACATTTCCTAAGTTTGTCTACGGAGCAGCCGCTCGTGGAATTCCTGCCGAAGCAAATGTAATTGGTTCAGCCGTGTTCTTCTTGGCCTTGATAATTGTGATCATTGGACAAGTTGTCAGCCGTAAGCGTAAAGTTTCCTAAATGGTCAACCACGGCAATATGTACGGCCCCAGCTTTACCTTTCTCGGCATTCCTCAATGTGATCTAGATATTCCAGCTAGCTTTGCTGGCGCAGATGTTGTTATTGTTGGTGCGCCAATAGATTCAGGTACATCGCATCGCTCAGGTGCAAAGTTTGGTCCGCAGGCAATTCGAGGTGGAGATTATCTTCCTCACGATGGATCTCGCCCGCATTTAGCTTTACGCACAGATGGCTTGAAAGATCTTAAGGTTGTCGATGCTGGTGATTTGATGATGCCTGGGGGAGATCTTGTTGCATCCCTTGCAGTAGTGCGCGAGGCAACAGAAAAGATTTCGCGAGCTGGTGCAATCCCCGTAATTTTAGGCGGAGATCACTCGATCGCATCTGCAGATGTGGCAGGAATTGCTAATCACTTGGGGCGTGGAAAAGTTTCAATAATTCACTTCGATGCCCACGCCGACACTGGCGAGGATCAATTTGGCGCACTTGTTGGACACGGAACACCGATGCGTCGTCTGATTGAAGATGGATATGTACGCGGAGATCGTTTCTTGCAACTTGGTCTTCGTGGTTATTGGCCAGATCATGTGACCCTTGCGTGGATGCGCGATCAAGGAATGCGTTCGTATGAGATGACCGAGATTCATCATCGTGGATTAACTGCAGTTCTCGATGAATCATTTGTGACGCTGACAGATGGCTGCGATGGTGTATTTCTCTCAGTTGATATCGATGTTGTTGATCCTGGTATGGCACCTGGAACAGGAACACCTGAGCCAGGTGGAATGACATCACGCGAACTCTTAGAAGCCGTGCGTCGAATCTGTCTTGAACTCCCAGTGGTGGGAATCGATGTGGTTGAAGTTGCACCACCATTTGATTCAGCTGATATCACCGCGATATTAGCTAACCGAGTTGTACTAGAAGCCTTGAGTGCGATTGCAAAGCGTCGCAACGGTAGTACTTACTCCCCAACGCAAAATCTTCTGGACCGTTAATCCATGCGTGATGTAGTAATTCTTGGATCCACTGGTTCAATCGGTGTACAAGCACTTGAAATCATTGATGCAAACCCGGGTCAATTTCGAGTTGTTGCACTAACGGCAGCCGGTAATAACATCGATCTTCTCGTTGCCCAAGCAGTTAAATTCAAAGTAAGTGTTGTCGGAGTAACTCATAACGCCGATCAGGTTCGACTTGGACTTCCAGGAGTTCAGGTTATCGATGGCCCTGATGCTTCAACTGAAGTTGCGGCCATTACCTGTGACGTGGTGCTTAATGCGATTACCGGATCGATTGGTTTAGCTCCAACACTTGCAGCGCTCAAAGTTGGAAACACTTTGGCTCTTGCCAATAAAGAATCGCTTGTCGCCGGTGGTGAAATGGTGATGGCACTTGCAAAGCCAGGCCAACTCTTGCCTGTCGATTCAGAACATAGCGCGCTCTGGCAAGCACTTAAATCTGGAACGAAGAGTGAAGTTTCTAAACTTATCCTCACCGCAAGTGGTGGACCATTTAGAGATCGAGACGACCTTTCAACTGTCACTATCGCAGAAGCGCTAGCTCATCCAACATGGGCGATGGGCCCTGTCGTCACCATCAATTCTTCGACACTTGTAAATAAGGGCCTTGAAATTATTGAAGCGCATTACCTTTTTGATATTCCATATTCACAGATCGAAGCAGTAATTCATCCGCAGTCTGTAGTTCACTCACTTGTTGAATTTGTTGATGGATCGACTATCGCTCAGGCTAGCCCGCCAAATATGAAGGGGCCCATTGCATACTCCTTGAGCTACCCAGATCGTTTACCCAATGCGAGTGTTCCCATTGATTGGAGCGCTGCATCTACGTGGAGCTTTGCACCTATAGATACTGTGAAGTTCCCAGCGGTCGACCTTGCTCGTCGATGTGGTTCGCTCGGTGGGGGATTGCCGGCAATCTTTAACGCGGCCAATGAGGTTGCAGTTGCGGCATTTCTTGATTCTCACATCGGATACACAGCAATTATCGATACAGTCGATGCTGTGGTTCAACAACTTTCTCCTATCGCAGTCTCTGCTCT
>CANESA010000034.1 GCA_947440735.1 Candidatus Nanopelagicaceae bacterium | reverse complement strand
GTCATGAAACGCGTTCTGATTGCAAACCGTGGCGAAATTGCGATTCGTGTTATCCGTGCATGCAAAGATCATGGTCTCGAAAGTGTTGCGATTTACTCTGAAGAAGATCGCGATGCGCTCCATGTGCGCTCAGCTGACTTTGCATACTCGCTCAATGGAGTCGTTGCTAAAGATACATATTTGAATATCTTCAAGGTTATTGCTCTGGCAAAAGAGTCCGGTGCGGATGCGGTTCATCCTGGCTATGGATTTCTCTCTGAGAACGCAGATTTCGCGCAAGCTGTTATCGATGCAGGACTTATTTGGATTGGGCCTCCTCCATCTGCAATTAGCGCACTAGGTGACAAAGTCTCTGCCCGTCGCATTGCAGCTAAAGCTGGTGCACCACTTGTCGCAGGAACTAAGGATCCAGTTTCAGGCCATGAAGAAGTAACTGCCTTTGCAAAGGAATATGGATTACCCGTTGCGATTAAGGCTGCCTTCGGTGGCGGTGGACGCGGATTAAAGGTCGCTCACACTCTTGAAGAGATTCCAGAACTCTTTGCCTCTGCAGTACGTGAGGCTATTGCAGGTTTTGGACGAGGTGAGTGTTTTGTAGAACGTTATTTGGATAAGCCTCGCCATGTTGAGACTCAAGTACTTGTAGATAAGCATGGACATGCTGTTGTAGTGAGTACACGTGATTGCTCACTTCAACGTCGCCATCAGAAACTCGTTGAGGAAGCTCCGGCTCCATTTCTTACAGATGCGCAGAATGAAGAGCTATATCGTTCAAGTAAGGCAATAATGAAAGAGGCCGGCTACATTGGAGCAGGTACTTGTGAATTTCTCATCGGCACAGATGGGACGATCTCATTCCTTGAAGTAAATACTCGCCTGCAGGTTGAGCACCCTGTCTCTGAGGAAGTAACTGGGATTGACCTTGTTCGCGAACAATTTAGAATCGCAATGGGTGAAGCCCTTGGTTTTGATGATCCTGTGATTCGGGGACATAGCCTTGAATTTCGAATTAACGGTGAAGATCCCGGTAGATCTTTTCTGCCAGCACCAGGTCGCATCACTACATGGCGAATTCCGACAGGCCCTGGAGTACGAGTTGATGCCGGCTTTACTCAAGGTGATGTCATCGGAGGAAACTTTGACTCACTGCTAGCTAAGTTAATTGTTACCGGAGCAACACGTCAGCAGGCAATTGAACGAGCTCGTAGAGCTCTAGCAGAGTTTGAAATTGGAGGGCTTGCGACGGCTCTTCCATTCCACCGCGCAATTGTCGAAGATCCTGCATACACGCAGAAATTTTCCGTCTATACAAGCTATATTGAAAATGAATTCGTTAATGAGATTCCAGCATTTGTTAATCAGGCGACAGATAATGAAACGAAGGCCGCCAATGAACTGCTTGTTGCAGAGGTAAATGGAAAACGTTTTGAGATAAAGGTCCATGCGCCAGCCCCAGTAGTTAAGCGCCACCGAGCAAAACAATCATCTGTTGGTGGTGCAACTGGCACAGCCCTTGCCAGTCCCATGCAGGGAACTGTCGTAAAAATTGCAGTCGAAGAAGGCGCGCAGGTTGAGGCGGGAGAGCTCATCATTGTGCTTGAAGCGATGAAGATGGAGCAACCACTCAATGCCCATAAGAGCGGCATCGTGACCAACCTCAAGGTCGTGATCGGAGAAACAGTTGCCAGCGCCACTATTCTCTGTGACATTATTGATGCATGACATCAACTGACATTCTCTACTCAGACCCACTTCAGGCTGCGGCAATTGCAGCATCAGAGATTGCAACTCGTACAGGCATCGCAACACATGATGTCGCACTTGTCATGGGATCTGGTTGGGTTGGTGCAGTTGATGCTCTCGGTACACCGAGTTATGAGTGTAACGCCGAGGAAATTACTGGATTCTTTGCTCCAGCTGTAGAAGGTCACTCTGGAAAAATTCGATCGTATGAAATCAAAGATGGTGATCGCACAATTCGTGCCCTTGTTTTCTTAGGCCGTACCCATCTCTATGAAGGTAAAGGAATGGAGCCTGTCGTACACGGAGTTCGCACTGCAGTTAAGGCGGGTTGCAAAGTAATTATTTTGACCAATGCTTGCGGTGGAATCAATACTGCGTATCACGTGGGGCAACCTGTACTCATCCGTGACCACATTTCACTTACCGCTCAATCTCCACTCGTAGGTGCCACATTTGTAGACCTGACCGATCTTTACAGCAAGCGCATTAGAGCGATTATGAAGTCAGCAGATTCATCACTCCAGGAAGGTGTCTACGTACATTGGCGTGGGCCGACGTATGAGACGCCAGCAGAAATTCACATGATGCGCACACTTGGTGCAGATCTTGTTGGCATGTCAACAGTTCCTGAAGCAATTGCAGCACATGCGTTAGGTGCTGAAGTTCTTGGAATTTCATTAGTAACTAATGCAGCAGCAGGTGTCACCGGTGAAAAACTCAATCACGAAGAGGTAATTGCGGCAGGAAAAGCAGCGGCAAATTCTATGGGTGCACTCTTAGCAAAAACTATTCCACAGATCGTCTAGCCTAGATAAGATCACAGATATGGATCACGCTTTATTTGCAGAGGTAAAGGCTTGGATTGACGATGATCCTGATCCTGTAACGGCCTCACGGTTACAAAAACTTCTAGATAGTGGCGATGAAGCGACGCTGCGCACCTATTTCAACGGCTTTCTCCAATTTGGTACAGCAGGTCTACGTGGTCCCAACGGCCCAGGTCCTTCATCTATGAATCGCGCTGTTGTGGGGCGAACTGCAGCGGGAATAGCCGCTTACATGAAGGCTCGAGGAATGACTCGTGTTGTTATTGGCCGCGATGCCAGACATGGCTCAGCTGATTACGCAATCGAAAGTGCTGAAATTTTTAGCGGAGCTGGGATGGAAGTTTTTATGCTTCCACGTCCGCTACCAACTCCTGTACTTGCCTACGCAACAACTGCGCTCAGAGCAGATGTCGGAGTCATGGTTACTGCCAGCCATAACCCGCCCCAGGACAACGGTTACAAGGTCTATATCGGACCAGTTGCTGATGGGATCGCATATGCATCTTCACAAATTATTAATCCGACCGATGGATTTATAGCTGATGAAATAAAGAAAATTACATCGTTGAAGTCTCAACCTCGTGGCAACTCGTGGACGGTTCTTGATGAGACTCTCATTAACGAGTATGTGCAACGAACAGCAGCACTTGGAAGAAAACCTGGATCACTCAGAATTGTTTATACCGCCATGCACGGTGTAGGTACTGAGACTCTTGCGCACGTCTTTAAGCAGGCGGGGTTTCCTGATCTCATTCTGGTCTCTGAACAAGCTGATCCCGATCCAGATTTTCCAACCGTCGCATTTCCTAATCCAGAGGAACCTGGCGCAATAGATTTAGCGTTGGCGACAGCTCGCGCTCATAACGCTGATCTGGTGATTGCAAATGATCCAGATGCAGATCGCTGCGCTGCAGCAATAAAGGATCGATCAGGACAGTGGCGCATGCTCCGCGGCGATGAACTCGGAGTCATCTTTGGTGAATGGATTGCACGCACATCACCGCATGGAACCTTTGGAAACTCGATTGTCTCCTCCTCAATTCTTCGAAAAATCAGTGCTCACTATGGGATCGACTTCAAAGAAGTTCTCACTGGTTTTAAATGGCTCGCAAAGATTGAAGATCTCGCCTTTGGCTATGAGGAAGCAATTGGTTATGCAGTCGATTCCGAAACCGTCAATGATAAAGATGGAATTTCAGCGGCGATTTTTCTCGCCCAGATTGCAACAGATTTGGCTGCAGTCGGTAAGGATCTCAATGATCTGCTTGATGAGGTGTGGGCGCGCCATGGTTTCCACGCCACTGAACAGATATCAATACGCGTTGCCGATATGGGCGCAATCACAGGTTTATTGGCGAGCTTACGTAGCAATCCCCCACGTAAAATTGCTGGACGCACAGTTGAAAGTATTGATGATTTAGCGAAACCATCCGATGGCCTACCTCCCACAGATGGCCTTCGTCTCTGGTTATCGGGTGGGGTGCGCGTCATTATTCGACCATCAGGAACTGAAGCAAAACTCAAGTGTTACATCGAAGTGATTACATCAGACCAAGCATCTGCAGAGAAGGAAGTGAGCGCTTTGCGTGAACCGCTTAAAGCTTTCTTAAGCGCCTAATTCAATTTAGAGGCAGCGATACTTGCTGTATTAATTGCTGAAGTCTTAGCAATTAAGGCAGGTGCGCGAAGAGTAATCTCAATGCTCTTATCCGAAATTCCGTAGCGGTGACCATAGACTCCTAGAGCAGGATCTATCTCATCATAGAGAGAGGTTCCCTCAAGAGTCTTGGTGAGCAAGTCGATGAGTGCCAGATCAACTCGTTTAACAACTGTGGCAAGAACAAATTTCTTCGTTGCAGCATCTACTGAGAGAAATTGATCGGGTTCAATGGTGATAATTCCTGAGGCGCTCTTCTTTCTATTCGCGCTATTTGAAGTGACGATAGCGCCAAAGACTTCAGTAGCAGAACCTGTGGTCGTCAAATAGATAACATCATGACCGGAGCGAAGAAGTGATGTCGTTGTAATACTCGCCGACGACGAGATGTATTTAATCGTTGCGACTATAGATTTTTTTGCTGCCTTGGCTCCTGGTGCAAAACCTTTTTCAAAGAGCTCCTTTTGGGAGGCGTAGCCGACCATCGCAACCTTGCCGCTCTTGCTTGCAAGCGCTGCTGCATACCCTGCCAAATAAGCACCCTGAACGTCGGCAAAGACAATTGATGTCACGTTGAGTGCATCCACAGTTGCATCATTGAGAATTGCAAATTGCGTCTCAGGAAACTCCCGCGAGAGTTCTTTGAGAGTCGCCGCATAACCAGTACCCACTGCGATGACTATGGTGCAACTCTTTTTTACTAAAGCAGTAAGGCGATCAGTGCGATCCTTTGCATCTCCGGAAGTCACTGTTGTTTCAAGAGTAAATTGCAATTTCTTTGCAGCAACTTTTAGTCCTGCTTGGGCAGCATCGTTAAATGAGCTATCTCCTGGGCCACCCGTGTCATATGCCAGGCAAATTACCGGAGTAGATGCCTGTGCAATTGGTGCAACCAGAGCAGAAACGCTCAGAGCTGAAATAAGGGTGGCTGCAGCGAATCTCTTCATTAGCTGACCACACCCAACCCTTTATATGTTGCATCAAGGGTTGCTCCAGCAACTTCGCGCGCTTTGGAACTTCCCGCATGCAAAATATCAATGAGGTGTTTCTCATCAGAGAGGAGATCGAGTGCTCGCTGGCGGATAGGTCGTACGTATTCAACGACTACCTCTGCAACGCTTGCCTTAAAGTCGCCATATCCCTTGCCATCAAACTCTTTCTCAAGATCGGCAATGCTGGTGCCGCTCAAGGAGCTATGGATAGTAAGAAGATTACTTATGCCTGGTTTTTCAGCCTGATCAAATCTCACTTCTCTGCCAGCATCTGTAATCGCAGACTTTATCTTCTTTAAATTTGCTTCCGGGGTATCCATAATTTCAATGACACCCGCAGCCGAACCAGATGACTTACTCATCTTTGCTGTGGGATCTTGAATATCGTTAATTTTTGCTCCGGCTTTTAAAATATAAGCCTCCGGTAGCTGGAATGTTTGACCGTAGCGCGCATTGAAGCGTCCAGCTAAATCTCGGGTAAGTTCAATATGTTGGCGTTGATCTTCACCCACTGGAACTAAATCTGCTTGGTAGAGCAAAATATCTGCAGCTTGCAACATCGGATATGTGAAGAGTCCTACTCGTGCCGAATCAGATCCGGCCTTCGCTGACTTATCTTTAAACTGAGTCATGCGGCTTGCTTCACCAAAGCCTGCCATGCACTCCATAATCCAACCCAGTTGGTTATGTTGTGGAACTTGAGATTGAACAAAGAGCGTTGATTTCTCTGGAGAAATTCCTAGAGCAAGAAGTTGGGCCGCCGAAGCGAGTGTGCGCTGGCGCAGAAGCGCTGGATCTGTCTCAACCGTGAGTGCGTGAAGATCAACGATGCAGTAAAAAGTGTCGTGTGAATCTTGAAGCTCTACCCACTGCTTGACTGCTCCCAGGTAATTTCCGAGATGGAAGGAGTCGCTGGTGGGTTGGATACCCGAGAGAACTCGCTTCTTGCTCATGTCTGTAATTCTCGCATGAAATATCAGTTCCGCGAGATTAATAGACGCCCTGCGCGCTTACCTTCCATTGTGAGCACTGCAATTCGAATTCCATTGACCTTCACCACATCGCCTATGACTGGGATCCGTCCTAAAAAGTGCATCACAAAGCCACTTGCTGTCTCGTATGGCCCCTCAGGAATTTCGATCCCTGAATCATCGAATAGATCTTCAATAGAGACTAGGCCGTCGACCTCAAAATCTC
>CANESA010000033.1 GCA_947440735.1 Candidatus Nanopelagicaceae bacterium | reverse complement strand
GTAGCTCGTCATAGTCGATCAATTCATTATCTTGACGGACACCGTATGAAACGACGTTAAACCACTTACCTGAAAAGTTAACTTTTGAGCCGTGTGTGAGATGGCCTCCATGCGGAAGTGACATCGCAAGGATGGTATCCCCTGGCTTTGTAAATGCTTGATAGATGGCGATATTTGCACTCGCACCTGAGTGAGGTTGCACGTTGGCATGTTCTGCACCAAAGAGAGATTTCGCACGCTCGATTGCGATTGTCTCTGCAACATCTACCTCTTCGCATCCGCCGTAATAGCGCTTACCTGGGTAGCCCTCTGCGTACTTATTTGAAAGAGTTGATCCCATAGTCGCAAGTACCGCGCGCGAAGTGAAGTTCTCCGATGCGATCAGTTGCAGATTTGTCTGTTGGCGATGAAGCTCAGAGAGCAGAACAGCTGCGATATCTGGATCTTGCGTGGAGAGCAGATCAAAATCTGGGCCATAGAAAGTATTGGTCATAGCGCCAAGCCTAGCCTTAAGAGATAACTAGTGCGGGTATGACTTTCTGGATTTCACTCTGTGAGATTGCTCCCTCGCGCACTAGACGAGTCTCGGTCAGTTCAATCTCCACCTGGCTCGATCTCTGCACAGGAGTAATGACTCCAGAGTCAATGACCAGAGCTACTTCGTGGCCCTGGAGGTTGAGTTGTGAAATCTCAAGCATCGGATCGTGTCCTGCCATCGATGCACTAGCAACAGCAAGTGGGCCCGTCTCTACAATCAACGCTTGCAAGAATTCATGGCTCGGCATGCGGATGCTGACACGATCGAGTTGCCCCGCATCACCTAAATCCCAATTGAGTCCAAGTTGTGGGCGCAGTGTGAGAGATAGTGCTCCAGGCCAGAAAGCTTTCATCAGTGCACGCGCATCTTCTGTAATGTCTCGCGCGAGTCCTTCAACCTGTACGTGACTTGCAATAAGAACTTGTGCAGCCACACCGAGCGCGTCACCGCGCAGCACATGCATCGCACGCACTGAATCGTCGCTAAATGCATCACAGAGATATACATATCCATTTTCATGTGGAGTGATGATGACAAATCCATCTCTGATGCACTTTGCAGCAATGCCAACGTGCTCACCTGGATTCGATGGATCGAAGACCACTTGCGTTGCCACAGTTCTCCTACTTTCTCACCGCTGTTGTATATCGCGGCCTTGCTGTGAGATCTAGGTGGCACACAATATCTGTAAAGTTCTCAGCTAGTAAGTCCTTCAGCGCTGGTCCTTGATCTTCAGTATGTTCAAGTGCAAAGAATCCGCCTGGTTTAAGCAATCGCGCCGCCGTATCAATAAAACGTCCAGGGATATCAAGTCCAGTAGGTCCGCCAAAGAGTGCGACAGCAGGCTCATGGTCTGCAACATCACGGGGCAACTCTTGACTATCTGGAACGTAAGGAGGATTTGCGATCACTACATCACATGTCACGCCTTCGAGCGCATCAACAACATCACTTTCTACAATCCGCACTTGTTCGTTGATCTGAGAGACATTCTTCTTCAACCACTCAATAGCTGCGGGATCTTTCTCGACAGCGATGACTCGCGTACGAGGATTCTCAGTAGAGATAGCAAGAGCCAGTGCTCCAGAACCTGATCCAAGATCTACGACGCTAATAATTCCTGGAAGCTTTTCACTGTTATTTTCACAATGGTCTAACACTGCTTGCACAAGCAGCTCTGACTCAGGGCGAGGCACTAGTACACCTGGCCCCACTTGAATATCGAGGTAGCGAAAGTAGGCAACGCCTGTCAGATACTGCAAGGGTTGGTGGGCAGCACGTGCATCCAGAAGCTTCCAAAAGGTTTCTTCCACAATTGTCATATCTTCAAATCCAGCAAGTCGATCTTCGACAATAACTGGGTTATGCAGATCTATCCGAGAAATTCCTAAGACATATGCCATCAGGTGTTCGGCATCGAGTGGATCAATTCCTACAGCGCTCAATTGTTCCTTGCCCGCTGCCAAGAATTCTTTAAAGTTCATGATTGCTAGACATTACTCCGTTGATGCAAGCTTTGCAGCTTTATCGGCATCAAGAAGTGCTTGGATGACATCATCGAGCTCTCCATTGAGAACTGAATCTAAATTATTTGATTTGTAATTGACGCGATGATCACTCAAGCGGTTCTCTGGATAGTTATAGGTACGGATACGCTCAGAGCGATCCACTGTTCGTACCTGGCTCTTACGCTCTGCCATCGCTATCGCCTCAGCCTTCTCCTGCGCATCTGCCAAGAGGCGGGCACGAAGAATACGGAGCGCAGATTCTTTATTCTGAAGCTGAGACTTTTCGTTCTGACACGAAACAACGATGCCGGTAGGCACGTGGGTAAGGCGGACTGCAGAGTCAGTTGTATTTACAGATTGACCACCAGGGCCTGATGAACGATAGACATCGACGCGCACATCATTCATATCCAACTCAACATCTACTTCTTCAGCTTCTGGAAGTACTAATACACCTGCAGCAGATGTATGAATTCGTCCCTGGCTTTCAGTCTCTGGAACACGCTGCACGCGGTGCACTCCACCTTCAAATTTTAGTCGTGCATAAGGTGTAGTTCCTGGCTCAGGTGTTCCCTTTGATTTAACAGCCATAGAAATATCTTTATACCCACCAAGATCTGACTCAGTCATATCGATAATTTCAATTTTCCATCCACGCTTTTCTGCATAGCGCTGATACATACGAACAAGATCTCCAGCAAAGAGTGCGGATTCATCTCCACCTGCTCCGGCCTTGACTTCGATAATCACATCGCGATCATCATTAGGATCCCGAGGAAGCAATAACTCTTCGAGTCGAGTTGCGGTACGTTCAACAGTTTCTTCTAGAGCTGGGATTTCCGAAGCGAAATCAGGATCTTCGAGCGCCATCTCTTTAGCAGCCTCTAAATCATCAGCAGCAGCTTTCCACTCATTAAATCCTGCAACGACTGGACCAAGTTGGGCATAACGGCGGCCGAGTTGGCGAGCCTTGCCTTGATCTTCGTGGATCGACGGGTCAGCCATAAGTTGTTCGAGTTCTTGATATTCACGGACCATTTCATGTGCCGATGCAAAGCGATCACTACTCATTACTGACTCCTTTCGCTGTAGATAAGAGGTAGAGAAATTTGGTACGCCGGTAAATAAAAAGACCGCTCCGCAAGCCACAATGGCCAGCGGGGCGGTCTTAGTAAAAAGCTAGTTAGCTGTCTTCTTACCGAAACGCTCTTCGAACTTAGCTACGCGTCCACCAGTATCGAGGATGCGCTGCTTTCCGGTGTAGAACGGATGGCATACTGAACACACTTCAACGTAGATTGAACCGCTTGCAACTGTTGAGCGGGTTACAAACTTTTCACCGCAACCACAAGTTACTTGGGTCTCTTTATATTCTGGGTGGATCTCTGGCTTCATTGTTTTTCCTCTGTTCGACTTGGGTCCCGCGCCTTTCGGCCAGGTGAACCAAGTATTCGATTGCTAGGGGGAAAGAGTATCGGCTCTCCCCCGCACCTGAGAAATCGATGAAATCTCTATGCGGGAAAGAGCCGATCCAGCCCGGAAAATCGCTGGGCTTAGTTGCCGCTCTTCGGAGCCGTCTCAGCCTTGCCTGGCTTTGCAGGCTTTGTTGGCTTCGTTGGCTTTGCACCGAGTGCATCTACCGCTGCCTTGAAAGTTGTGTGTGCTGCTGTGATCGCATTCTTGCGAGTTGTAACGAGAGCATCACGACCTTCTTGTGTTGTTACTGACGCAATCGCTGTTGTGAATGCTGTATTTGCAGCAGTGATCGCTGCTTGATGCGCATCAGCAAGTGGACGGATCGCAGCTTGACGTGCAGCCAGTGCTGTTCGAAATGCAGTAATTGAATTCTGGAAGTTAATAACTGCCTGCTCACGGGCAGTCAGAGTGTTGAGAGGAACCGTCGCAGTTGTGGTTTCAGCTGCAACTGCTCCTGGGATTGATAGTGCAAGTGCGAGGGCGGTAATTGCGCCAACCTTCTTTATTGAAATCATTTCCTACTCCTTCAATCAATACCGGCTCTGCGCACTCTGCGCTGCCTCTGGGAAGAGAATGAACCCTGACTTTGTGATGTCCATGTGAAAACTCATTGATTTCTACGCGGATCACATGCTCAGTGCGGGGTTTCATAGTGAGATTTGGCGCGCTTTTGGCCACAATACGGCTATGCCCAAAACGACCCACCCGACCAAGTCCTCGCTGATTGAGTGTGCCGCTGACCTCTTAGATAAGTACCGCTTCGATGAAATCACTGTCGAGATGGTTCTTGATCGTTCGGGTATCTCTAAAGGCTCTCTCTATCACCACTTTGAAGATATCTATCATCTTCTAGAAGGTGCGATGATTGTGAGGTATGCGCGTTATGTAGATACCAATATCGCAGCCCTGCAATCACTGCTATCAACTGCAAAGACTGGTGAAGAGTTCTACCTTGGACTTTCGCAATTATCTGCAATTACACAAGGTGAGGGGATGAAGCGTGCTCGTCAGGAACGTGCGCTCACTATTGGTCGAGCAATTACGAGTCCGCGCATGTCTGTGCTGCTCCAGGCAGAACAACAACGATTAACTGATGCTCTCGCGCAGCTGATCCAAGACGCTCAATCACGAAAATTATGTAACCTAGAGATTGATTCCCACGCACTTGCAGTCTTGATGCAGGCATGGACTCTTGGAAAGATCGTAGACGACTTGAGCGAAAATCCAGTCAATAACGATGCTTACTTGGACCTAGTTAATCGTGTGATTAAGGAAGTCTTCGTTCCATAGAAGCTGTTGCTTCACAATTTACTTGGAGTCGTCTGGCCCTGACGTAGTCTTCTGAATCTGCATTAAGAATTCAACGTTGGACTTGGTGCCCTTCATCTTCTCCAAGAGAAGTTCAAGCGCTGCCTGTGGCTCAAGTGCGTGAAGTACGCGGCGAAGTTTCCAGACAATATTGAGCTCTTCTGTTCCCATAAGAATTTCTTCTTTACGAGTACCGGATGCAACAACGTTTACCGCTGGGAATATTCGCTTATCAGCCAATCTGCGATCAAGGATGAGCTCCATATTTCCAGTTCCCTTGAACTCTTCGAAGATCACTTCATCCATGCGAGAGCCTGTATCAACAAGGGCTGTTGCCAAGATGGTGAGTGAACCGCCATCTTCAATATTACGAGCAGCTCCGAAGAACTTCTTTGGAGGATAGAGCGCTGCTGAATCAACACCACCAGAAAGGATTCGACCTGATGCAGGGGCTGCGATGTTATATGCGCGACCAAGACGAGTTATCGAATCAAGGAGAACAACAACATCATGGCCGAGCTCAACTAAACGCTTTGCGCGTTCGATTGCAAGCTCTGCAATTGTGGTGTGATCATCTGCTGGGCGGTCGAAAGTTGAAGCAATAACTTCACCCTTCACGCTGCGCTGCATATCTGTTACTTCTTCTGGACGTTCATCAACCAAAACAACCATCAAGTGACACTCAGGGTTATTTGTTGTGATCGCATTCGCAATTGCCTGCAAGACCATTGTCTTACCAGCCTTAGGTGGTGAAACAATAAGTCCGCGCTGGCCCTTACCAATAGGTGCGATCAGATCAATAACGCGAGTAGTGAGAATATTTGGTTCTGTCTCTAAGCGAAGACGCTCTTGCGGATAGAGAGGAACAAGCTTTCCGAATTCAACGCGGCCTTTAGCCTCTTCAGGTGTAACGCCATTAATTGTTTCCAAAGTAATAAGTGGATTGTACTTTTGACGCTGCTCGCCTTCACGAAGCTGACGTACTTGACCAGTAACAACATCACCCTTGCGAAGTCCATATTTACGAACTTGGCTCTGTGAAACATAGACATCGTTAGGTCCTGGAAGGTAGCCACCGGTACGAATAAATGAGAAGTTATCCATGATGTCGACAAGACCACCGACTGGAACAAGAACATCGTCTTCACCGATGACAGGCTCACGCTCTTCGCGTGGTCCACGGTCACGGTTGCGATCGCGATTGCGGTCACGGCCACGATTGCGATCACGACCACGGCCGCGATCATTACGATCTCCACGATCACTGCGATCGTTTCCTTCGTTTGAATTATCTGATGAATCGCTCTCGCCTTGTTCATCGTTCTCTGAATCATCAGAGGAATCATCTGAGGAATTATTGTTGTTATCGCGTCCAGCGCTTCGCTTAGCGTTGCGAGCTTCGCGGCGAGCTTCGCGCTCAGCCTTTGCTGCTTCACGGTTACTTGCCTGCAAATCAGCGATCGCCTCAGCGAGCTGGTCTTTCTTCATCTTCGCTGCGCCTTCGATGCCAAGTTGTGAGGCAACTTCCTTTAACTTAGGAAGGGTCATCGCTGTGAGCTCAGGACTGCTGGAACGGACAGGTTCTTTTTCGGTCATGTGTATCTTTTCAGTTTGGGGTTCGCCGCAAAAATAT
>CANESA010000032.1 GCA_947440735.1 Candidatus Nanopelagicaceae bacterium | reverse complement strand
TCCGGTCTGTCCAAATTTTGCATTCTCTGCTGCAATCGTGAGATCGCAGACAACATGAAGAACATGTCCGCCACCGATCGCCCAACCTGCAACCATTGCGATGACAGGCTTTGGTGTTCTGCGAATTTGAATCTGTAAATCTAAAACGTTAAGGCGTCCAACACCGCTTCGTGCGAGTTCGTCATCGCCGAGGTATCCATCATCACCGCGAACGCTGATATCTCCACCAGAACAGAATGCTTCGGTGCCTTCGCCGGTCAAGATAATGACGCCAACTTCTGAGTTATCGCGAGCGAGTGAGAATGCTTGTTGCAGCTCAATAATTGTCTGTGGGCGGAATGCGTTACGTACTTCGGGGCGATTGATGGTGATCTTGGCGATGCCATCTGCCACGTGGTATTTCACGTCGACGAAATCTGCGCCACCCTTGCCGGTCGCCCATGCTGGGATAGTGCGATCCCCGTATTCACGCTTAATTGGCTTACTCACGATTCCTCCACTCTTCCTTGCAGGCGATAGCCTACGCGGGCTATGGATATCTCGGCGAACTCAAGTAACCGATCACGCTCTGTGATCTCGGTCGATCCCGCGCTGGCTATCGGTGATGTGATGAATCTCGTGGCTAAAGCGCTCTCTCATCAGGGTCCAGCCTTGAACTTCACCGGAGAATCTATTGAAAGTGTCGATAGCGATATCGCCTTTATTGTTGGAACGACGGGTTCAACTGGAATCAGAAAATCTGTCGCCTTAAGCGCGGCAGCAGTTCTTGCATCAGCTCGCGCCTCACTTGATTATCTGCAGGCTCGCCCAGGACAGACATGGGCACTGCTCTTGCCGCTACATCACATCGCAGGAATCAATGTATTGGTTCGCGCACTCGATCTTGGAACAACTCCTGTCGATCTTCGTGATGTTACCGAATATGCGAATACAGATTTCTCGGCAGTTGTTCCTACTCAAATTTTTCAAGCTCTCAATGGTGACGACAAACTCTTGACTCACTTGCAATCTGCAAAGTCTGTTCTCGTTGGTGGGGCACAACTTCAGGAAGATCTCTTGCACCGGGCACTTGATGCAGGAATATCAGTGGTGCGAACCTATGGAATGAGTGAGACATCCGGTGGATGTATTTATGAGGGAACTCCACTTAAGGGTGTGGCCGTGCGAGTTGCGGGTTCAGGTTTAATTGAAATTTCTGGCCCAGTCTTGGCATCTACTTACCTTAATAATGAGCAACTGTGGAGTCAGCAGTATCGCGATGGTTGGTTTACAACTTCAGATCACGGGGTAATTGACAATGGGATTCATAAGGTTCTTGGTAGAAGCGATGATGTTTACAACACGGGTGGAGAGAAAGTCTCACTCACTCACGTAGATGAGATTCTCCATAATGCTTTCCCTCACCTGCAATGGTGCGCGGTTGCAGTAGATGATGCGCAATGGGGCCAACGTTTAGTTGTGGCAGTTTCTGGGGCGGGGCATCCAGCGATAGATGAAGTGAGCGCAGTATTAAGCAGCGCACTTGGAGATAGTGCTAAAGCTAAACAATTACTGGTCTTTAATGAGATGCCGATGATTGGTATCGGTAAGATCGATCGCGTGCAGATTGGTAAACGAGCACACGAGGAGTTCCATGGCTAAGAGCTCACTGGGTATTTGGGTAGCTGGTGCACGTCCTCGCACACTTCCTGCTGCAGTTGCCCCAGTTCTTGTTGCATCAGCCCTTGCTGGGTCAGCCTTTAACCTAGTTACTGCATGCCTTGCTTTGTTGGTCAGTCTTGCTCTGCAAGTAGGCGTTAATTACGCAAATGATTACTCTGATGGAATTCGCGGAACCGATAACGATCGCATTGGACCCGTGCGAATTACTGCAGATGGATTAGCTTCTCCTGCGCGAGTAAGGAATGCAGCGTTTATCGCATTCTTCGTTGCTGCATGTGCCGGTCTAGCGCTTGCCTTTGAAACATCGTGGTGGCTGATCGCAGTTGGCGCGATCTGTATCGCTGCAGCGTGGGGATATACCGGTGGTAAGAACCCTTATGGATATATGGGTCTTGGTGAAATTTTTGTCTTTATCTTCTTTGGTCTTGTGGCAACTGTCGGAACTTTTTATGTTCAGGCGGAAGAGATCACTTGGCAATCAATACTCGCAGGAACAATTGTTGGTTTGCTGGCATGTGCAATTCTGGTCATCAACAATATTCGTGACCGCGCAAAAGATGCGGTTGTTGGTAAGCGCACGATGGCTGTGCGAATAGGTGATCGACGCTCTCGGGCTCTCTATACTTTTCTTGTAACCGTCCCATATTTACTCACAGCAGGTTTTGGAACTCCATGGGTAGCGCTGACCTTGCTCACCCTGCCGATGACCATTTCAATTCTTAAGCCGCTCTGGTCAGGTGCCGAGGGTGCCGGGCTGATTCCACTCCTTGGGAAAACTGGGAAGCTCCAGATTCTCTTTAGTCTGGCCCTATCTCTCGCACTTATTCTTTAACGGCTAGGATTGGCCCATGCTCAGAGTTCTACTCTTCATCGCACTAGCAGCGCTACCGCTCTATGCATTTATTGATTGCGCGATGAAAGATGAGACTCAGATTAAGAATCTTCCAAAGTGGGGTTGGCTTCTTGTCATTCTATTTACCCAAGCATTTGGTGCAATTGCATATTTCATCGCCGGCCGTAATCGCGGAAATGGTGGTGGATTTAAAAAGGGTCCTAAGCGACGTATTTTGCCGCCTGATGATGACCCAGATTTCTTACGTAAGCTCTAACTCTTTTATACTTTTATAAACCAGAGTAGGTGTGCTTACCTGTTCCCCATACGTTGACGTAGACATAGTTAAATAAGAACGTCGATCCTGCAAAGAGACAGAGCCATGCTGCACGACGACCCTTCCAACCAACAGTCACGCGTGCATGTAAATATGCCGCATAGGCAACCCAAGTAATGAATGCCCATGTCTCTTTTGGATCCCATCCCCAGTAACGTCCCCACGCGCTCTCTGCCCAGATAGCACCTGCGATTACCGAAAATGTCCAGAGTGGAAATACAAATGCAACAAGGCGATAAGAAAGCTGATCAAGAACTTCAAGTGATGGAAGACGTGTAGCCCATGCAGGACGGCCTACTCCACGTTCACGTGCATCGAGGTAGAGATATGCACCTGCGATTACATTTGAAAGTAAGAAGACTCCGCCGGAGATAATTGCGGCAACGACGTGAATGACTAACCATGTTGATTTAAGCGCAGGAACAAGGGGTGCGCTATCGCGATAAAGAAGTGTGATCGCTGTTCCAAGAGTGAGAAGAGCTGCGAGTGAGATAAAGAGTCCGAGCCAGCGAAGGTCATACTTTCGAAGTGCAGCAAGGTATGCACCGGTAAAGGCGAGTGCTCCCGTAATGGAGAACTCGTACATATTTCCCCAAGGGACATGTCCATTTGAGAGGCCGCGAGCAATCACACCAACAAAGAGCAAGATGAAGGCAAGAAGCATAAGCGCCGTTGCGATACGTGCCGCCTTGTCGGCTTTTGAATAATCCATCTTGCGCGCGTCTGTGCCTTCTGCAGGAACCTTGACCGCCCAAGCTGTCTCAAATGCGTGTGCAAAGAATGAAAGAGCGAAGACGCCCATGGCGCTATAGATAAAGTTATTGGAGATGTAAGCCCATGTTGTCTGCACTATTTCTCTCCCTTCACTACGTTTACTGCCTTCACGAATTGAGCCATCTCAACCTCTAACGCTTCTGCATTCGTCTTTGCGAGACCTGCAACTTCAACCTGTCCGCCTGCATCAACCTTGATCCAGATACGTCGACGACGTCCGAAGAGGGATGCCAGCAATCCAAGTAGCGCAAGAATACCGCCGATGAGCGAATAGCTCTTCCCGGGATCTCTCACGACCTGCAGATTGATCCACGGTTCAACTTTTTCAAAGGTGATGCTTCCGCCCTTAAAACTATAACTATTGCCCGGTGCTAAAGAATCTAACGCGATACGCGTCATTGATGTTGTATCGATTTTATAAATTGATTGTGGAACGCCGGTGTCGAGACCTAGATCACCTTCCCAGATTGAAAACAGTAGCTTGGGTTCTAGAAGGAGTGGATAGACAGAGATTGCACCCATCTGTGGGTCCCGCTCATATGTCGGAAGAAAAGAGGAGACAAAACCAATCTGTGGTGTTGCCTCTGGAACTTTAATGGAACCAATAGAACGGAGATTTGTATCCTGCGGTAAAAATGGAACTGCCCCTTGGAATGTGACATTTCCTATTTCATCGCGCACTGTGACAAATGGTGAGTATCCATTTGCTTGCAGATAAACGCGTGAAGTTCCGAATGTCAGGGGCTTATTCACTTGAATAATTTGATCTTTTTGATTACCGAGCTCATCAATAGTTGTTACATAGGCTGAATAATCTAATGGAATATTTGTGATGGGATCATAAGTGGCTACAAACTTATTGAGTCGAACCGAATACGTGTTGAGAGAAGTCTCGTCAGTGAGTTTTCCATAATCTAGAGAGTCATAGCTGGTAGCTAAATTTATAAAACGCTCGCCCGTTGTAATGATGGCGCTGCCTCTCATCCCAAAGAGAGCGCCAACGCTAACTCCGATCAGGATCAAAATGAGTGAGAGATGGAAGAGAAGATTTCCGCTCTCTCTTACATATCCCTTTTCGGCAGAGATAGATCCATCTTGTATGCGAAGGCGGAAACGATTCTTGCGTAGCCATTTTTCTGCTCGCTCAAGATCTTGGCCATCGCCGACAAATGCTGAATAAGCTTCAAGTTTCTCTAGATTCTTTGGAGTTACTGGCGGCAGTGCGCGCATTGCTTTGAAGTGCTCAAAGGTTCGAGGTAAAACACAACCAATTAGTGAGATGAAGAGCAGGATGTAGATCGCGCTAAACCAGGATGAGGCGTAGACATCAAAGCCGCCTGCTCTATCAATCCAGCGCGCCAAACCTGGTTGATTGGCAAAGTAATCACGCACTGCCATTGGATTCTGAGGGCGTTGCGGCAGGAGCGAACCCGGAATAGCTGCTAACCCCAACATCATTAAGAGAATCAGCGCAGTACGCATACTTGTTAATTGGCGCCAAGCAAAACGAGCTAATCCACCTGCGCCAATTTCAGGAACTTCAGTCTGAGTCTGGTTAACCATTAGATCACCGGAGCAAAATCGCTAATTACTGATCGTAAATCGATCATTAATGAATTCCACGCACCACTTACTTGAAGCAGGCCAATTGCAATGAGGAAAATTCCACCAATAAGTGAGATAGCTCTTCCATTGCGAGTCAGGAAGTTGCGCAATCGTGCAGAGCGATCAAAGAAGAGTCCCGTTGCAATAAAGGGAAGACCGAGGCCAAGGCAGTAACCGAGTGATAAGACCGCGCCGCGAAACGCACTTGATTCGCTAAAGGCCAACGTCTGCACAGTTGCAAGAGCTGGACCGATACAAGGAGTCCAACCGACACCAAATAGAAAACCGAGAATCGGTGCGCCAATGAGCCCACCGGTTGTGGAGATGCGCGGACGAAGAGTTGGCATCATTGGAAAAGCGCCAGCAAAAATCACACCTAATCCAATGGTGAAAATTCCAAGAACTCTCGTAATGATCTCTTCGTGAACTGAAATTCTTGCACCGAGGCCACCGAAGAGAACACCGTATGAAACAAAGAGAGCGGAGAAACCCAAAACAAAGAGTGATGAACCAAGCAGTACTCGTCCTTTAGATTGTGAAAATCCGGCAGCGTATGCCAGGTAACCCGGAACTAGAGGCAGGATGCACGGAGAGATAAAGGAGAGCAGGCCTGCAAGAATCGCAAGAGGGAGTGCAAGGAGGATAAAACCATCGAAGAGATTGTTGACGAAAAATTCATTCATGAACTCTGCACCCGCTCAATCAGCGTGCTTAACGAACCTATAGTGACAATGCCAGAGACTCTAGCTGCAACATATCCCTGGCTATCTATGACGATAGTTGAGGGAATTGCATTGGCAGGCAATGAGCCTTTAAATCCGATCAAGAGAGCGTCATCTATCAGCGTGGGATAAGTAATGTTGCGCTTTCGGACGAAGGCTTCAGCGTTTACTAAATTATCGCGGGTAAGGATTCCAATAAATTGCACATCAGGGTATTTCTCTGAGAGTGCGACGAGGGTGGGAGCTTCTGCTCGACATGGAGAGCACCATGAGGCCCATACATTTACGACTGCAACTTTTCCTGGCTCACGTGTGTAATTCACTCCGGTCAGAGTCATTCCGCTTAACTCGGGGGCCTTTACTCGTGAACCTTTATTGATAAAAGTCTGAACACCGCTGCCAATAACAAAACTCTCTTCAGCTGTGGAACTTCCGCCGCCAGAACATCCACTCAATAGTAGGGCAGTCAGTGAGAGAGCGGCGATAATTTTTTTGTGAGGCATTATTTTTTCTTTGGTACAACTGGTAAGAGATGTCCTGCCGGTTCAGAGTATGAGGTTCCGCTGATCTCGCCATTATCGTCAAAGTGAATACTTGTGACCGATGCC
>CANESA010000031.1 GCA_947440735.1 Candidatus Nanopelagicaceae bacterium | reverse complement strand
TTCTTGAGCAACTTCTTTCAGATGCTTATTGGGGCGATTTAGATCTCCTCCTTCTTGATCTTCCGCCCGGCACTGGTGACTTAGCAATTTCACTTGGCCAACTCATCCCCACCTCTGAAATTTTGGTTGTTACAACTCCACAAATTGCCGCTGCAGAAGTAGCCGAACGAGCAGGGCGTATTGCTCACCAAATGCATCAAAGAGTTATCGGTGTCATTGAAAATATGTCAGGATTCATCTGCCCAACATGCGGTGAGTCAACGGCGCTCTTTGGTGAAGGTGGGGGAGAAGAAACTTCCGCTCGTCTATCTACTCTCGTTGGAGCAGATGTGCCACTTCTTGGAAAGATTCCATTCGCCCCAGAGTTACGAACTGGTGGAGATTCAGGTGCTCCGATTGTTCATGCGCTTCCCGATAGTCCAACAGCACGAGCGATTACTGCGATTGCCGATAAGTTAGTGATTCGCGATAAATCACTTCTTGGTATCAGGCTCGGAATCTCTTCGTAACTCTTCAATAATCTCCTGGGCTATATCTTCCAACTGATCTTTGAGGAAGTCTCGAGTTGCAACTTCACCTAGTGCGATACGAAGACTTGCAAGCTCTCGAGTGAGATATTCAGTATCTGCCATGCTGCGATCATTGCGGGCACGATCTTCAGCTAAAGCAATTCGATCACGATCTGTCTGTCGATTCTGAGCCAGAAGAATTAAAGGCGCAGCATACGATGCTTGGAGAGAGAGAATTAAGGTAAGAAAAATAAACGGAAACTCATCGAAGCGAATATCTGCTGGCGCTAGCGTGTTCCATAGAACCCACGAGAGCACAAATACGCTCATATAAACTAAGAAGCGGGCGGTTCCCAGAAAGCGTGCAAATTTCTCTGAGAGACGACCGAATGCCTCAGCATCAATATTCGGACGCAGGGTGCGTCGAGTTTCGCGAGGAGTATCCAATCCGTTGTTGCGAGCCATCTTTACACCTGCCCTTCAACTTTTTGCGTTAAATTTTCTAAACCAGTACGTCTGTGATCGCGATGATCAACTCGCCAATTATCTGGCAACAAGTGATCGAGCACGTCATCGACTGTAACTGCTCCTAATAAACGTTCATTTACATCAACGACTGGGACGCTGAGCAAGTTATAGCTCGCAAGATACGAGGAGACCTCATTGAGCGTTGCATCTGGACTTAGCCCTTGCGTATCTGTATCAACGAGCGAACCTAAAAGCGTAGCCGGTGGTTCGCGAAGCAGTCGCTGGTAGTGAACCATTCCGATAAAGCGACCGGTTGGAGTTTCAAGTGGTTGTCTGGTGACAAAGACTTGTGATGCAAGTGCTGGAGAAATTTCACTTTTGCGAACTGCGGCGAGTGCATCTGCGACTGTGTAGTCAGCGCTCATGATCAGTGGCTCAGTTGTCATCATTCCACCGGCTGAGTAATCCTCGTATGTCATCAAACGAATAACATCTTCGGCATCTTCTGGTTCCATTAAATCAATAAGTACTTGTGCTCGCTCTTCGCCTACTTCGCGAAGTAAATCTGCAGCATCATCTGGATCCATTTCACCAAGAACATCTGCAGCACGTTCGCCTTCAAGTTCGCTCAGGAGGGCTACACGTTCAGCCTCATCCATCTCTTCGAGGACATCTGCCAATCTTTCGTCATCGAGTGCACGTGCCACTTCAACACGGCGCTTTGGCGCTAAATCTTGAATAACGGCAGCTAAATCTGCTGCGCGTAAATTACTGAGGGTTGAAAGCAAATTTGAAGTCCCCTGCTCGCTCTCGGCAGTTGCAAAACCTTGAACTTCTTCCCAAGAAACAGTTGAGGTCGCACCTTTACGGCGAATACCTTGGCCGCGCTTCATAATGTGCACGCGAGTCATGAGCCAATCACCGGTGCGATTTTGTTCCATTCCGAGATCTTCAACTAGGACGGGTTCATTACTTTCAATAAGTGTGACGGAACGATCTAACATATCGCCCAAAACTAGAATTTCTCCAGCGCGAGATTCAAAGCGTCGCATATTTACAAGTCCAGTGATGACGACAGTTCCGGATTCAATTGAAGTGACTCGAGTGATGGGAACAAAGACACGTCGTCGTAATGGAACTTCAACAATCAGACCGAGGATTCGGGGAGGTTGATTATTTGCGCGCAGGGTCGCAACAGCGTCTCTGACCTTACCAACTGGATCTCCATTAGGATCAAAAACTGCAGTTCCAGCTAATCTGGCGAGAAACACTCGACTGGAGATGTTTGCGCTCATAGGCAAATTGTATCTGTCTCTCACACATCAGATACCTTTGCCCTATGTCCTCGATCGAGAATCACACTCAGATACCTGAGCGTCCAGATCTCATTCGATTGGGTCTGGGAATCATCGGAATTGGTACATCTGGACCCCTCATTGCGATGAGTGCAATGCCAGTGGTGACCCTGATTTTTTGGAGAAATCTTGGCGGAGCTCTCTTCACACTTCCATTCGCTATGCAAGATTTAGCCACCAAAGATCGACATCACCGCAAAGCCATAGCTATCTCGGCGCTTTCAGGATTCGTTCTTGCACTCCACTTTATTGGTTTCTTTATTGCAATGCGTTGGACAACAGTTGCTGCCGGTACCGCCCTCGTCGCTCTGCAGCCTATATTCGCTGCACTCTTTGTAAGAGCACTTGGCGGATATATTCCTTCAAGAGCCTGGTTAGGAATGGGAGTTTCATTTCTCGGCGTGTTAATGATTTCAGGTGTTGACCTATCAATTTCGTGGCTTACCTTCAAAGGTGATGTTGCAGCAATAATTTCTGCCGCACTTGCTGCCATTTACACGATGCTCGGCTCTAAGGCCCAGAGAGAGATCGGAACTCACAGCTACACCTCAATCTGCTATTTCGTTTGCGCGGTGACAGCTCTTCCCATCGCACTTGTTATGGGAGTAGAAGTTACTCACTTTGAAAAAAATGAGTGGCTTATTTTGTTGGGCCTCATCGCAGGTGCACAGATTCTGGGCCACTCAATGTTTAATGCAACGCTCAAACGTGTGTCTCCTGCAATAGTTTCGCTGATCGTTTTCTTTGAAGTTCCGGTCGCTACCCTTCTTGCAATTTGGTGGCTAGATCAGAGACCACCGATTGCCCTTATTCCAGGAATAATTGTCATCCTTACAGGGTGCATACTTGTAGTCCTAAGAACTCGGCCAAGTGAGGTGGTGATCGACGAATGATTGATTTACACACTCACACGAATAATAGCGATGGCACCGATACTCCTCATGCGCTGATCAATAAAGCACTTTCGGCAGGTATTACTGTTCTTGGAATTACCGATCATGACACCACATCTGGGTGGAAAGATGCCATCGCTGCACGTAGAGCACACCTTGCACTTGTTCTTGGTGCCGAAATTTCATGTCTGACCGAAGATGATGTTGCCGTGCACATGCTGGGACTTCTCTTCGATGGCGAAAATGCGACGATGCAAACGATGCTCGAAGAGTGCCGTGATTCACGCCTTCCTCGTATGCGCCGCATGACCGAATTATTGACAGCAGATGGAATCGAAATATCTCTTGAAGAAGTATTTGCCGCGATGCCCGAAGGTGCCACTGTGGGGCGCCCCCACTTGGCAGATGCTCTTGTGGCAAAAGGCCACATTGCAAGCCGTGATGAAGCATTTGCAACTCTTCTGCATAATGGTTCGAAGTACTACGTGACTCATATTGCACCGACTCCAGAAGATGCAATTAAAGTGATTCGACAAGCAGGGGGAGTGGCAGTTATCGCACACCCATTTGCAACACGACGCGGCCAAACACTTTCTGCAATGAGCTTCCCATCATTGATTACTGCTGGACTTAATGGAGTAGAGGTAGAGCATCGTGATCACTCTCAAGAAGAACGTGAACAATTGCGTGAGCTAGCCCGTGATTTAGGACTCGTTATTACGGGTGCAAGCGATTATCACGGCACAGGAAAACTCAACTCAATAGGCGAAAACCATACTGATCCTGCAGAATGGGCACGCCTTGAATCAATGGCAGATGCTCGAAGGGTCGTTACAGAATGAATCTGACTGAAGTAAGTGCGCTGACATTTGCAGTGCAATCTTTTGTCACCCTTTTGGTGATTATGGATCCACCGGGTGCGACCCCAATATTTTTAGCTCTTGTCTCAGATAAAACTCCAAAAGAGCGCATTCGTTTAGCATGGCAAGCTGCTGCAATCTCACTGATCGTAATCACATCATTTGCTCTCTTTGGTCAATTTGTCCTTGAGTACATGAATGTTTCGATGGAAGCGCTGCAGGCTGCGGGAGGTCTCCTTCTTCTCTACGTCTCACTTCAACTTCTGACCGGACGAATAGATGAAATGGATGCTTCGACTAATAAGAATGTCGCCCTTGTTCCGCTAGGAACTCCATTGCTTGCCGGACCTGGCGCAATCGTTGCGACAATGATCTTTGTGAAGCAAGTTGATTCAACGCCACTAGCTCTTGGCTTGATTGCTGCAATCGTTGGTGTTCATGTGATTATTGCACTTGCCCTGATGGCTTCGACTAAAATTTTGAGCGTCATTAAAGATGCTGGCGTCACTCTCGTTGCGCGTATTGCAGGACTCTTGCTCGCCGCCATCGCTGTTCAAATGCTCGCAGATGCAATCAAAGTTCTCTCTGCCTAGATCTATGTCATACGATCCACGCGGTATTTACAGCCCCGACAGTATTGTCTGGAAAGTTCACAGCGATCCTTCCATGCTCATCGGGGGAGTCCGAGCCCTCTTCCAACAAGCACTTCATCCCGTTGCTATGGCAGGGGTTGCCACACATTCAAATTTTCGTGAAGATGCATGGGGAAGGCTGCAAAGAACTGGTGATTACGTCACCACCCTTACTTTTGGCAGCACAGAACAAGCACTCGAACTCACATCTCGCGTTCGCAGAGTCCATACAAAGCTTGGTTTAGATGATCCACACGAACTGCTCTGGGTACATATGGCGATGGTCGATTCTTTTCTTGATGTCGCATTTCGCTCAGGTGCGCCCCTCAGCGCTGAAGATAAAGATACATACATCTCTGAAATGGTTGAGTTTGCAGAACTTGTTGGAATTCCTCGAAGCGATGTTCCAACAACGCTCGTTCAACTCAAAGAATATTTCAAGGCTATTGCGCCTGAGCTGGCAGCAACAGATGATGCAAAGCGCGCAGCTATTTTTCTCACCTTGCCTCCACTTCCCACAGTCATTCGCTTTGCTACTCCGGCTGCGCCTGCATGGGCGGCGCTGAGTTCTCTCGCTGCTGCAAGTCTGCCTCGATGGGCTCGTGATCTCTATGGTTGGCCCACTCTTCCTGCACAAGAATTGGCGACCAACCTCTCGCTTCTTGCAACCCGTAAATCTCTCTCACTCATTCCTTCTGCATTTATTGCACCTCCAATATTTCATGAGGGTGTGGCACGTTGGCAGAATCAATCGGTGAGCCTATGAGCGCGAAGGTAGTAACAGTTGCGAATACTGCAGGAGGGAGCGCTAAGACAACTGTTGCACATGCACTCTCAGTGGCATCTGTTGAATATGGCAAGAAGACTTTGCTCATTGATTGCGATCCAAAAGCATCGCTGACATTCCGTGTGGGTCGCGAAGGAACACGACTTACTCTGGCAGATTTTCTATCTGGCACATCGATCCGAAGCGAAGATCTTGATTCGCATGCAGAACGTTTTGATTTTATCTCTGCCGATTCTCGCGTAGGAAATGGATTCACTGGGCAGGAAATGAAGGCACTGATTGCGAAATTACCCAAAGAATATGATGTTGTAATCATCGATACCCCGAGTGATATCAATGCAAGCTTAAAGTCTGCCCTTGATCTTGCCGATTTAGTACTCGTTCCATATTCGAATACTTTGCATCATCTTCGAGGAGTAACACAGATTTCTAAACTCTCTGCAGATACTCCAATCAAACTTCTAGCAATTGGCGAAAACTCCAAGCCCATAAAGGAATTTTCACAGTGGGAACACCTGGATGGATCCTGCAGCATTGCTGGTGAGATCGAAGCGGCCGCACAGACAACGACAAGTGTTCTTACCCATGCCAAGAACTCAGTGGTAGCTGGCCAATTACGAGAGTGTGCCTATAGCGTGCTTGAGGTACTCGGTTTAGATTAAGAAGAAAACTTCTTTGTACGTACTCGCTCACGTTTTTGGCGGGCAGGAGCAGGGCTTTCGCTCTTCTCACTCTTCTCGCTCTTCTCACGTGCAGGTGCAGCTTTACGAGGTTTATCCATGCGACCAGTTGATCCAGCAGGAATTTTCATTATCTCGAAGAGATGTTCAGATGAAGAGTACGTCTCAACAGGTTCAGGGAGTCCAAGCTTAAGCGCCATATCAATCATCTTCCATCGCGCAAGATCATCCCAATCAACAAAGGTGAGAGCAATTCCATCTGCGCCAGCGCGCGCAGTACGACCAATACGGTGAACGTATGTCTTCTCATCTTCTGGACATTGATAGTTAATAACGTGTGTAATGCCATCGATATCAATTCCGCGAGCGGCAACATCGGT
>CANESA010000030.1 GCA_947440735.1 Candidatus Nanopelagicaceae bacterium | reverse complement strand
TCGCACACCTGATGGAATGACGTAATCGACCATCCGTGGGAATTTATCTACGCTAAAAATAGTGACATGGCCATCACGTGCACGTATTCCAGCACGAACTTCTTCAAACCCTTCAATGGCGCAGGGACCCGCAGATGTCCAGACAACATTTGTAAGGAGCCCGAATATTCCATCAAGTGAGAGTCCGTGAGGTTTAACTAATCTATGTGAGAGAAGATGAAGTCGTAGATATGCATCTACTGCATCTTGTGGTGGTTGAGTAATATCAATTTCAACCGAAACTACTTCACGCCGTACTTTTCGTACATCATCAGCACCGACTGCATCAAGGAGTGATTGCGCAGGTTTTCCTACGAGAGCACCTAGTGCCGGAGCTGGAAACCAGACATCGAGAACTGTGGAGCCCGAGAGTGTGGCAATTCCATGGCCATGGGCGGCAGTTGCTTGAGAAGACATGGGCACACAATATCGCCTATCCTTAATTTCATGGCTAGCAATTCGAAGAACACACTCGCAATACGCGTCGATTGCGATGCGTCCATTGAAAAAGTGTGGGCAAAGATTGCCAATTGGAGCAGTCAGGGCGATTGGATGGTTGCCACCCGAGTGTGGGTCACATCTGAAATTTCTGAAGGAGTGGGAACTTCGATCGCGGCATTTACCGGCCCCGCTCACCGGATCTATCCAAAGTTTTCATTCCTTGGCCTTCTCGACACCATGACAGTTACATCGTGGGAGCCACCCACTCGATGCGATGTAATTCATACAGGAAAAATTTTAAAGGGCACGGGTACATTCCAACTTGAATCAACTGGCCCTCACTCATCCACGTTTTATTGGAGCGAGACAATTGATATTCACCGCGCACTATTCCTCTTAGGTGCGCCATTTATTTGGCTTGGAGTTCGCATCTCTCTCGCGCGTTTTGCGCGTCACTTTAAAAACCCTTAAAAATTAGGCGCTCTTCGAAGCCCATATGCCATCCAGGTGATATTGAGAACGGGTAACCTCGTCCTATGGCAGCGCCGAAGACTTTGGCCGAAGTGCTCGAAGCACTTCCGGAGGAGGAGCGCATCATCTTGACCTTGTCCTATCTTCGAGGCATGAGTGCCGGCCAGATTGCAACCCTGCTACATGTGCCCGAAAAGTCAGTCGAGGCGGTTATTGCCTCAGGTAAGGCGCGTTTGACTGCACAGCTAGGCCTGTAGCCCTCTTCCGATTTCATGTATCGGCCCTGAGTGCGAGATACTTACGCCCTTACTTTCTAAGCACCTCGCTGAAAGCCCACGCTTTAAAGGAGTCTCATCATGGCAGCTATGAAACCTCGCACTGGTGATGGACCAATGGAAGTAACTAAAGAAGCACGATCATTGGTCATGCGTATTCCGCTTGAGGGTGGGGGTCGCCTAGTTGTTGAACTTAACCCTACAGAGGCAAATAATCTCAGCGCCGCCCTTGAAGCAGCTGTCGCTCTCATCAAGAAGTAATATTCCACGCGGATAGTGCCACGGTTTCCAATGGTGATTAGCGCGCTCAATCCAGATGTGGATTCTGTCAGCACCTCAGATGTCATCGTCATTAGTTACATCATGCTTGCCACTCAAGATAATGGCGAGAACGAGATAATTTTTAACGCTCATCCAGCTCTCGTGACAAAGATTGAAAAGCTATTTGCGATTGAATTACGCGATGAACTCTCTTTCTTCACTCCAAGCGGAAAAGCTGGCGAGCTCAATGAAATCCCGGTGAGCGCTGTAGATAGCCCAGTGGAGAAGATCATTCTTTTAGGCGTTGGCGATCAATCCCTTGCCTCATTCCGAATAGCTGGTGCGGCACTTGGTCGCAAGGTACGCGGGGCAGAGAAGAACTTTGCAACTATCGCTCCCACAAATCGCGATGAAATTATCGCCTTTGCTACCTCTGCAACTTTAGGTGAGTACACCTGGGACCAGAAATCCACCGCCAAGCCAGCATCGTCAGAGATCGAAATTGTTACCTCCGATGCTGCTCCTGTTGAGTATGCAGGTGTGATCTCTGGTGCAGTCTGTCGCGCTCGCGATCTCATTCATACACCTGCGAATATCAAAACACCTTTATGGATGGCCAACCAAGCACGAGCAATTGCAAGTAAATACGGTCTCGACATTAGCGTCCTTAGTGGAGCTGCTCTTAAAGAATTCGGCGGCCTTAAAGCGGTTGGAAATTCTTCTCCAACCCCAGGTCCGCGATTTATTCACCTTACCTACACACCCAAAGGTGGGAAAAAGGCATCGCAATTTCCTCATGTAGTTATTGTGGGAAAAGGAATCACCTTCGATACCGGTGGAATTTCTCTTAAACGTCCATATGACACCATGATGGCGATGAAGAGTGACATGGCGGGTGCTGCTGCAGCTCTTGCAACAATCAGCGCACTCCCTCAACTCGGTGCACGAGTCAAGGTAAGCGTTTTGATGATGTGTGCCGAAAATGCACTCTCTGGTACATCTCAGCGTCCAAGCGATGTTATTAAGCATTATGGTGGAAAAACTGTAGAAGTAATAAATACAGATGCTGAAGGACGCTTAGTTCTCGCTGATGGATTGGCTTTTGCAGATATTAATCTTGATCCAGATTATGTAGTCGATATTGCAACTCTTACAGGTGCTGCAACACTTGGACTTGGACGCCAATATGCTGCGATGTATACGCGCAATTATCAACTTGCTCGCACAATTTCTGACATTGGCGAACGCACAGGAGACCGCGTGTGGCATATGCCTCTCATCGATGATTACACAGATGGATTAGAGAGCGATATTGCTGATCTCAACCACACAGCAGATAAAGGTCACTACGGTGCTGGTTCAGTGACAGCTGCGCTATTCCTTGAACAATTCGTAGGCGATCGCCAGTGGGTGCACCTAGATATTGCAGGTACCGCCCGAAGCGAGAGCGATTCTGGAGAAAACCCTAAAGGCGGAACCGGATTCGGCGTGCGTTTACTCGTGGAGTGGCTAACATCCCTCTCATGATTAACCAGATTGACCCACATTCATACTCTGAAAGCTTTATTGGTGAGAGCGTGGATAAGTCACAAGCCAGATCTCGTGGAAGCGAAGTTGGCGCAAACGATGTCACCCCAGGTGTTGGCTCCTATCTTCGACATCTTGCACATATTCTCGATGCACAATCAGTGGTTGAAATTGGAACTGGTTCTGGAGTTGGTGCGCTCTGGGTGCTTGAAGGAATGTTGCCTAGTGGAACTCTGACATCAATTGATGGAGAACAAGAGCATTCTGCGATTGCAAAGATCGCACTCCAAGATGCGCAGATTGCTCAGTCACGTTTTCGTCTCATTACAAATCCTGCAATTGAAGTCATGACAAAGCTTGCCGATCGTGCCTACGATCTTGTAATTTTTAGAGACAATGCAGAAGATTTACATGATGCGATAGTCGAAGCTCATCGCATTTTGCGCAGCGGTGGCGTCTTTGTGATTGATAATTTCTTTGGAGGCGCAAAGGTCAATGATCCCGCTCAACGTGATCCAAAGACCATTGCTCTCCGTGATGCTGGGAAGCTGCTTAAAGGTGAGACAGAAAAGTGGGTCACTTCACTCATTCCGCTAGGGGATGGCTTGTTACTTGCTACGAAGTTGTAGAAGGATAGAGACATGAGCGAACCAATGGGAACAGGTCCTTGGTGGGTGCCGTCTTCTTCGCACGGTAAGGCAAAGTTTGTTACTCGCTCTAACGCGCTCTTGATGGCAGCCATCGCTGGTTTAGTTGGCGCAGTCTTTGGTGCAAGTTCTTCTGGTTCACTCTTTGGTCATGAAGTTAAATTATCTTCAGTAAGTTCATCTATCGAGCGACCACCTGGATCGGTTGCAGATATAGCGCAACGAGTTCTTCCATCGGTTGTATCAATTTCTGCAGAGAGCGCGTCCGGCGGCGGAACTGGCACGGGATTTGTTATTGATAGCAGTGGTTATATTCTGACAAATAACCATGTGATTGCAGATGCTGCAGACGGCAGGGGTTCGATCGAAGTACAACTCAATGATGGAACAACTCTTGATGCAACGATAGTTGGCCGAGACTCTTCTTATGATCTTGCAGTACTTAAAGTTAATCGCACAGGGCTTACAGCGTTGACTTTTGGTGATAGTGATCAGGTTGCAGTCGGTGATTCTGTCATTGCAATTGGTTCTCCACTTGGACTCTCTGGAACCGTAACTCTTGGAATTGTTAGCGCCAAAGATCGTGCTGTAACAGCTGGTGAATCCGCAGGTGATAGTTCATTCATCAACGCTATCCAGACCGATGCAGCAATCAATCCAGGAAACTCTGGTGGGCCACTTGTTAACTCAGCTGGTGCTGTCATCGGAGTTAACTCTGCCATTGCAACCTTGGGCTCATCTTCACTTACATCACAATCAGGATCTATCGGACTTGGATTTGCGATTCCAATTAACCAGGCACGAAAGACTGCAGATCAACTCATTAAAAACGGAAAAGCAACCTACCCAGTTGTGGGAGTTTCTGTTGATATGCAATATGCAGGTGACGGAGCACGAATTGCTGACACTTCAAATGCAATTGTTCCCGGTGGCCCTGCAGCTAAAGCAGGTCTCCGCTCAGGAGATTTAATAATTACATTTGATGGACGAACAATTAAGACTCCCGAAGAACTCATTGTCGCTATTCGATCCAAGAATGTGGGAGATAAGGTCGAGATTGAATACATTCGATCTGGTCAGACTCTCACCACATCCCTCACGCTGACAGCAGGTAAGTGATGTTTGATTTTGGCTTTGGAGAGATGATCGGGCTAGTTGTTCTTGCTCTTATTCTCGTTGGCCCTGAACGCATGCCGAAAGTGGCATCTGATCTAGCGAAAATGGTGAGGAAGGTCCGTTCGTTGACAAATTCGGCAACTGCTGAGATTCGTGAAAATCTTGGACCCGGATTTGAAGATCTCAAGCCAGCAGATTTGAACCCTAAAACTTTTATTAAGCGACAAGTTGCTTCAGTCCTTGAGGATGAAGACGAGAAGGAAAGTCAGAGAAAAAGTAGCGAGTCAGCCTTCAAGCCTCAAATCGATCCAGATCTTCTATGACAATTATTGAGAGTATCAATGCGGCTCTTGCAACTGTGCAAGACCCAGAGCTTCATCACGCACTTCCAGAACTTGGCATGGTTGAAAGCGTCAGCGAGTCATCTGGCATTGTTGATCTAATAATTTTGCTGACAATTTCAGGATGTCCAATGAAAGATCGTCTGACAAACGACATTACAGCTGCAGTTGGTGCCGTTGATGGAGTCAAAGAAGTTCGAATCACTTTTGGCGTTATGACAGAAGAAGGACGTAATAAGGTAAAGCTTTTAGTCAGAGGTGGACGTGAGAAATTTATCCCCTTTGCCCAGCCTGATTCTTTGACTCGCGTCATTGGAGTTGCATCTGGAAAAGGTGGCGTCGGTAAATCTTCGGTGACAGCCAACCTTGCTGTTGCTGCGGCAAAGAAAGGTTTACGCGTTGGAATTCTCGATGCTGATGTCTACGGCCATTCGATCCCACGTTTCATGGGGCTAGTTGGCGTGCGGCCAACAGTTATTGATCAAATGTTTATTCCACCTGAAAGCTATGGCGTCAAAACTGTTTCGATGGAGATGTTTAAGCCAGAGCGGGCCGATGCCGTTGCCTACCGTGGGCCTCTTCTTCATAAGGTTCTTGAGCAACTTCTTTCAGATGCTTACTGGGGCGACTTAGATCTCCTCCTTCTTGATCTTCCGCCCGGAACTGGTGACTTAGCAATTTCACTTGGCCAACTCATTCCAACCTCTGAAATTTTAGTTGTTACAACGCCACAAATTGCCGCTGCAGAAGTGGCCGAACGCGCCGGACGTATCGCTCACCAAATGCATCAAAGAGTCATCGGTGTTATTGAAAATATGTCGGTATTTATCTGTCCATCATGCGGTGAATCAACGGCGCTCTTTGGCGAAGGTGGGGGGGAAGAAACTTCAGCACGCCTCTCTACTCTTGTTGGAGCTGATGTTCCACTTCTTGGAAAGATTCCATTCGCTCCAGAGTTGCGAACTGGTGGAGATTCAGGTGCTCCGATTGTTCACGCGCTCCCCGATAGTTCCACAGCTCAAGCGATTACCGCAATTGCGGATAAGTTAGTGATTCGCGATAAATCACTTCTTGGCGTCAGGCTTGGATTCTCGTCTTAACTCTTCCACAATCTCCTGAGCGATATCTTCCAACTGATCTTTAAGGAAGTCACGAGTTGCAACTTCTCCTAGCGCAATACGAAGACTTGCAAGTTCTCGAGTGAGATATTCAGTATCTGCCATGCTGCGATCATTACGGGCGCGATCTTCGGCTAAAGCAATGCGATCACGATCAGTCTGTCGATTCTGAGCCAAAAGAATCAGAGGTGCAGCATAGGAAGCTTGGAGAGAGAGAATTAAGGTAAGAAAAATAAATGGAAACTCATCGAAGCGAATATCTGCTGGCGCTAGCGTGTTCCATAGAACCCACGAGAGTACAAATACGCTCATATAAACTAAGAAGCGGGCGGT
>CANESA010000029.1 GCA_947440735.1 Candidatus Nanopelagicaceae bacterium | reverse complement strand
CTGAACCGCCTCAGCGATCTCAATCATCTTGGCTGTTCCTTCACTTGCTGCCAATACCTGGCCGCGAAGGAACCATGCGATGGCAAGGGCTGCCAGGGAGATTCCTAGGACCACGTACGTGATGTTGAGTTCTTTACCTACTACTTCGACTGCATTGGTAGCTGCGGCGTAAAAGCGCATCGGTTCTCCTCCGTTGGAGATTTAGGGCCTGCCTATATGCGGGCAGGCGATGTCGGGAATTGTAGGTGTATACCTATTTATTGCGCCAACTCCGCAGCACGTTTACGCTCAAAAGGTTCTCACCCCTGGGTCCAAGTGGGTGGGATTGAGCCAATCACAAAGAGAGCCCTATCCTCGCCTTTATGAGTTCGTTGATCAATTCACTCCACCCAGAGACTTTGATTTCCTCTTTTGGCTTCATTGGAATCCTGGCCATCCTCTTTATCGAGACAGGTTTACTTGTTGGGGTCGTCTTGCCAGGAGATTCGCTCCTCTTTATTGCAGGAATCGGAGCATCGGGTGCAACTCAAGTCGCACTGGGTGGCGTGCAACTTCCGCTCGTTGGTCTTCTGATCGGTGGGCCGATCTGCGCAATAGCTGGATCACAGCTCGGACACTTCCTTGGACGCAAGTATGGACGCGGCCTCTTTGATCGCCCTGACGGTCGTTTCTTTAATCAGAAGAAAGTTGCGGCAACCGAGAAGTGGTTGAACAAGTACGGCACAGGAAAAGCGATTATTTTGGCTCGCTTTATCCCGTTCGTGCGCACACTCATCAACCCCATGTGCGGCATCGTCAATATTCCTGCAAAGACATTCTTCTTCTGGAATGCAATCGGAGCGGTGATCTGGGTAGATGGTGTTGTTTTAATCGGTTATTTCTTAGGCGAATCAGTTGAAGGATCAATTGATAAGTACTTGCTACCGATTGTTGGCTTAATTATATTTGTGAGCCTCTTGCCTGTAATTGTGGAAGTAATTAGAGAGTGGCGAACAAAGAAGGATTGGTCTTAAAGCTCTTAAAGTCCTAGCTCAGCGAGTGAATATGCAGTGCGGTATTCCAAACCTGCTGCAGCAATTGCTTCCTTTGCGCCACGTTCAACAATAACTGCAACACCGACAACAATTGCTCCAGCTTCTTTGAGCGCTTCAACTGCTGTTAATACTGAACCGCCAGTTGTAGATGTATCTTCAACAGCTAAGACGCGCTTACCCTTTACATCTGGTCCTTCAATGCGTCGTTGTAGTCCGTGAGCTTTTTCTGCCTTACGAACAACAAATGAATCTAGTGCGCGACCTTGGCTTGCTGCAACATGCATCATCGCTGTGGCAACAGGATCAGCACCGAGTGTCAATCCGCCGACTGCTTCAAAATCTAAATCTTTGGTGAGATCGAGCATGACCTGACCAACAAGTGGAGCTGCAACATGATCGAGAGTGATGCGACGAAGATCGACGTAGTAATCCGCCTCTTTACCTGACGAGAGGATGACTTTTCCGTGAACAACAGCCTTATTTTTGATCTCTTCCCGGAGAAGTTCATGTGAGTTCATGGCTTCACCTTACATTGTCACTGCCGCTCATTTACTCTCTCGTTATGGACATACAGCGGTTAGAGATCGCACGCCTCTTTCATCGCACAGGGTTCGGCCCAAAACCTGGAGAATTTGCTCAAGCCCTTCGCGCCGGAGTTGCATCTACCCGAAGCAAAATCCTCTCGCCGCCGTCAACAGTTTCATTTGTAACACCGCCTGTATTAACGGATCTAGGACCGCGGCCAGCCCCTAACAGCCCAGATGTTGTCGATTTCTCACAACAGTTGCGTTACCAAAATCAACAGCTTTTCCTATGGTGGCTCGATGAAATGGTTACTTCACCTCACACACTGCAAGAGAAGATGACGTGGTTCTGGCATGGACATTGGGCAACTTCAGTTGGAAAAGTAAATTACGCACTTCCTATGTTTAATCAAAATGTGACGATGAGAAAGTATGCGCTCGGTAATTTTACAGAGTTTTCTAAGACAATGTTCTCCGACGGCGCGCTACAAGTGTGGTTAGACGGCCAAGAGAACACAGTAAAAGCTCCCAATGAAAACTTCTCTAGAGAGATGATGGAGTTATTTGTTCTTGGTGTGAATCGTTACACAGAAACAGATGTTAAAGAATTGGCGCGAGCATTCACCGGTTATCAAGTTTCACGTAGTTCTGGTCTTGTCACATTTAATGCGCGTCGGAGAGATTCTGCTCCAGTAACTGTCTTAAGTAAGACTGCTGCGATGAGCCCTGAAGAAGTTATCGCACATTTGGTTGCACAAAATAACTCTGCGCTTTTTATCGCTGAGCGAATCTGGTATCGCTTTGTTTCTTCACAAGAACCGCTACCGCAAGATCACCCCATGGTTAAAGCTTTTGCAAATCGTGACATTTACGCGTTGATGAAGTCGCTGATCGAAAGCTCTGCGCTATCGCAAGAACAGTATTCAATGGTGAAGTCACCTGTTGAATGGTTTATCGGAATCTGTCGAGCACTAACAATTACACCTTCTCAATTGCCTTCACCAACAAAGCTAGCTGGTTATTTTGAAAAACTTTCGCAGGTTCCTTTCTCTCCCCCCAATGTTGGTGGATGGCCAGTTGATCAAGCATGGTTGAGCTCAGCGAGTGCTCAATACCGCCTCTCTTTCGCCACATCCATTATCGCCGAAGCAAATCTGAGTGAATTAACTTCTATCTCTTCTGTGCGACGTCCGGCATATCTGGCAGATCTTTTAGGTGTTGTTGAATGGAGTAGCCGTACCTCATATGCAATGCGCGGTGTACGTGATAATCCACAAAAACTTTTAGTGACAGCCGTCTGTAGTCCAGAATATGTGGTGAGCTTATGATCGAACTACCTCGCGTACCCGGCCAAGAGTTGGGAATGTCTCGAGTCACTCGCAGACAGTTCCTTAAATATTCGGGCGTTGTAGCAGCAGCTGCCGCGCCAATGCTCACTGTTGATCAGATAGCAGCTGCCGCCGTTGCTAGACCGCTACCTCTTGGAACTCCAATCCTTGTTGTTGTCACGCTCTATGGTGGCAATGACGGTCTCAATACTGTTATTCCTTATCAGGACTCTGCTTACTACAGTGCACGCCCAGATTTAGCGTATAAACCAGAGACTCTGCTTCCTCTCTCATCTGATCTTGCACTCAATGCTTCAATGACTGGAATTAAATCTTTATGGGATGCAAATAAAGTTGCAATTGTTCGTGGTGTTGGATACCCAAAGCCTGATCGTTCACACTTTTCTTCAATGTCAATTTGGCAGACAGGTTCACCTGGCGCACACTTGAATACCGGATGGCTCGGGCGTTGGCTTGATACACAGACGATCGATCCTATGACTGCAATTAGTTTGGGTGGAGTTCTTCCTCCTCTGCTCGTTGGTGCAAAGCAGAGTGGTTCGGCACTTCCATTAGGTGGGCTCTCTATCCCGCGAGGAGTTATCGGAACCGCCTGTCAACGATTATCGGTGCCATCATTCAGTGATAATCCTTTGATGGCAGCTGCTGCAACCTCGATGCGAAACCTCTTTAACGTCTCCGGAAGTGTCCAACCCATCTTGGCTAAACCTGCGCCCATCGCTGAAGATTTGCCAACTATCTCTGGTGGAAATGCCGGAGGAGATACAAATCTTTCACAACAACTCGATGTCGTAGCAAAGCTCATTGCAGCAGGTTCTCCAACGCGTGCGTGGTCCGTCTCACTCGGTGGATTTGATACCCACGCAAATGAAGCAAATGCGCAAGCACTTCTGTTGGGAACTGTCTCGAAAAGTATTACAACTTTCTTAAGTCAGATGAAGGCATCGGGTCGATCAAAAGATATTACAGTCCTTGTTTACAGTGAATTTGGAAGACGTGTGAAGGCAAATGGATCTGACGGAACCGATCATGGAACTTCAGGCCCAGTATTTCTTATCGGCGATCGTGTTACTGGTGGTTTCTATGGCGATCAACCTTCACTTTCAAAGCTTATAGATGGTGATCTAGCGGTGACAACCGACTTTAGAGATGTCTATTCATCAGTTCTTGAGAAAGTTTTGGGCGCACCACCAGAAAAGATCCTAAGTAATTGGAAGGGGCGAGTAAGCGCTATTAAGAGTTAGTTATTTTCTTTATAGATAATTACTTGTGATTTCTTCCGCACTTCCAAAGACTTTGGTGGATTCTCAGTCAAGAGTGCATCTACTTCGATACGAAGTTTTGCAACTTCCAACGCCATATTTGCCATTGCGGATTCGAGTTCAATAATTCTTTTGATGCCTGCGTGGTTAATTCCTTCACCGATAAGTCTTTGAATGGTGCGAAGGGATGCGATATCGCGCAATGAGTATCTGCGGTTACGACCTACTGTGCGCGAAGGTGAAACAAGTCCAATACGATCGTATTGACGAAGTGTTTGTGGGTGTAGGCCTGAGAGCTCTGCGGCAACTGAAATAACGTAAAGGCCCGCAGCCTCATCTATCTCTCCGCGCTTGTCATCACTCATTGTGAAGCCTTCGCTCTAAATTCCATACGGACATCATGGCTTGCAGTTGCTTCAGCAAATTTCTTAAGAGCTTCACTTGCTTCACCCTCAATCTTCTGCGGTACTTGTACTTCAATCGTTGCTAAGAGATCTCCGGTGACAGAACCTTTTTTAATTCCACGACCTTTAACGCGAAGTGTGCGTCCATTAGGCGTTCCTGGTGCAAGTCTTACTGTGACTTCTTCGCCATCGAGGGTGGGAACTTTGATATCTGCGCCAAGTGTTGCTTCAACAAATGTGACGGGAAGTGTAAGAAGAATATTCTCGCCCTTGCGTGAAAAAATCGGATGAGGTCTTACATGCAGCAAGATAAAGAGATCGCCCGGTCCAGCTTCACCTGGTGCACCTTTTCCTTTAACGCGAATCTTTGCGCCATCGTTGACACCTGCAGGAACCCGCGCAGTAATTGTTTGTGGCTTTCCATCATCGCCAGGAAGTTTGAGTCCTAACGTTGTTCCGATAATCGCTTCTTTAAATGTAATTGTTGATTCGGTTTGTAGATCTTGTCCTTTACGTGGACCGCGACGTACTCCGCCTCCACCAAATAAGTTTGCAAAGATGTCATTAGGTGATCCGCCACCGAAGAGGTCGGAGAAATCTCCACCTTGACCTTGGCCACCCATGGGTCCGCGGAATCCACCACGTTCAAAGAGTGAGCGCGCTTCGTCATATTCTGCGCGCTTTTTGGAATCCGACAAGATGTCATAAGCCTCTGAAACGGCCTTGAACTTCTCTTCAAGTGCGTCATCGCCCTTAGTTTTATCTGGATGAAACTCACGTGCCAAAGAACGGTACTTCTTCTTGATCTCATCGCCTGAAGCTTTCTTGTCGACGCCGAGAATCGCGTAGAAGTCCTTCTCGTAGAGATCTTTGGCAGCCATGAGTTATTCCGTAGCGGAAATTTCTTCTGGATCTGTTACTCCCACACGAGCTGGGCGGAGGATGCGCTCCTTAAATTTATATCCAGGCTGCAAAATTTTCGTTGCAGTAGATGTTCTGACATCAGGTGAAGTGTCATGAAGTAACGCCTCATGAATTTGTGGATCGAAGAGATCGCCTTCTTGGCCATACTTTGTAAGTCCAATGCGATCAGTGGTCGCTGCAATTTCATCTGCAACTGCCTTGAAGCCACCGGTGAGTTCGCCATGTGATTGTGCGCGCTCGATGTCGTCAAGTACGGGTAGAAGTTCAATAAGTACTGAGCTAATTGCGAGTTCATGTGAAAGTGAACGATCGCGCTCTACACGTTTCTTATAATTTGCATACTCTGCTTGAAGGCGCTGTAAATCTGCAGTAAGCGCGCTTACCGGATCAGTTACCTGACCCGGCTCCGCAATGCTTTCTTCAACTGCTTCAGTGGCTTCAGTTACCTCAGTAACGAGATCTTCTGACATTAGTTGCTGGCCTCGTCTTCAATAACCTCTGCATCTTCGACGCCATCTTCACTTGGGGATTCTTGAGCCGCAGCTCCTGCTGCTGCATACATCAGCGCTCCGAGTGCCTGTGAAAGAGTTGAAACTTTTTCGGTTTCACTCTTTATTGTTTCGAAGTTAGCGCCACCGAGTGAAGTCTTAAGTTCAGCAAGAGCTGCCTCAACTTCATTCTTCTTCTCTAACGCTTCACCTTCAGCGAACTTATCTGCATTATCTGCGATGAACTTTTCTGTCTGATAGACAAGTGAGTCTCCGGTGTTACGGATCTCTGCCTCTTCCTTACGCTGCTTATCTTCCTCAGCGTGAGCTTCAGCATCTGCCATCATGCGCTCGACTTCATCCTTTGAAAGTGCTGAACCACCACTGATTGTGACGCTCTGCTCTTTTCCAGTTGCAAGATCTTTTGCAGAAACATGAACGATTCCGTTTGCATCGATATCAAATGTCACCTCAACTTGTGGCACTCCACGTGGTGCGGGTGCGATACCGCCAAGCTCGAACATGCCAAGTTTCTTGTTATAGGCAGCCATTTCACGCTCACCCTGATAGACCTGAATCTGTACGGCAGGTTGGCTGTCATCGGCTGTTGTAAATATTTCGCTGCGCTTTGTAGGAATTGTTGTGTTGCGCTCGATCATGCGTGTCATCACGCCACCCTT
>CANESA010000028.1 GCA_947440735.1 Candidatus Nanopelagicaceae bacterium | reverse complement strand
TCAGTAAGAATCCCCATCACGGTGCAAGGTGCTACAGGCGTTGAGCATCAATCATCATGGTTATTGGTTGGCTTAGATACCGCCGTTATTGAGATGGCAACACTCTGTGGAATTACAACAGTAGATAAGTTAGATCCTCTTGCTGCGCATTCCTATGGATTGGGCCAGGCGATCAAGGCAGCCCTTGTGGATGAACGCGTCAATGAAATCCTAATTGCTGTTGGGGGATCAGCTTCGACTGACGCAGGCATGGGTGCGCTATCAGCACTTGGGTTTACAGGGTTTGATGGTGATAACAAGGAGCTTGCACGCGGTGGAGGAGACTTACATCGATTAGCTCGCATTGATATTCCAGCAGGCTTAAGGAAACCAGATCGCGGAATTAAAATATTGGTAGATGTGCAATCACCGCTAACTGGCGTTAATGGGGCTGCCCATGTTTTCGGACCACAGAAGGGTGCTGATACCGCTCAAGTACAACAACTCGATGAGGGTTTGGCGCACTTTTTGAAAGTACTTAACGTCGAAGATCGTGCAGGCTTCGGTGCTGCTGGGGGAGTCTCGTGCGGATTGGCAGTGTTGCTTGGAGCAACGATTGTCAGTGGAGTAGAAAGTGTTTCCGCACTCATTGGGCTAGAAGAGAAAATACAAGAAGCAGATTGTGTGATTACTGGCGAAGGATCATTTGATGATCAGAGCTACCGCGGTAAGGCAGTGGGGTATTTGCTAGAGATGGCTAGAGAGAATGAGCGTCCCGTGATGATTGCTTGTGGAGTGAATAAGAATGAAGAGTCACCTTCGATCCTGAGCCTTATTGAACTAGCGCCATCTGTTCAATCAGCAATTACCGAAAGCCAGCGCTGGTTAATTGAGTGCGGAAAAGTCTTAGCCTTTCGCTTTAACCATTGATTGCAGGCTTTTGATCCTATACGATCCTGAGATGACGAAATCATCGCACCCACGTATATCCATCACTACTCCTTCAACACCAGGAGAGTGGGCGCACCTCGAGCGCGAGATCATCGACAAACTCAATGCTGCAGCTCCGGAGTTCGTTGCGCGATACACACGCAGTGATGGTTCGTTGATCTGGCGCGATGTCTGGCCAAGTATGGATGGATCAGATGATCCGTATGAAGCATTTATGAACTTAGCACTTTTTTACAGCATCGGTGGCAACGAAGAGGTCTATCAGCTTGCTCGTAAAATGTGGGATTCGATCACGATGCAGTGGACTGAATACGGACAGATCTATCGCGAGTTCGATGGTTACTACGATTGGATGCATCATGGCGAGGGATATCTTTATCACTACTTCTTTGGGCTAACAAAGCCAGAGTCTCTTATCGATCGCCAACGCGCAGCTCGCTTCGCAAGTTTCTATACAGGTGAAGATAAAGAGGCGAAGAACTACGATGTTGCCAAGAAGCAGATGCTTTCACCGTTAACTGGCAGCAAGGGACCGCGCCAAGTTGTGACCCATGAAGATTGGGAGACACATCGCACCGTTCTAGATGATTACTTGGCACCGTATGAAGATGTTGTAAAGACTGATTTCTCATCGATGCTCTGCCATTGGTCTGATCCTGAGGTGTATGACGATCTAATCAAGAAGATGAATGAGCGAATGAATAGGGGAGATGTTCCACTTAACCTGAACTCAACATCGCTATTGACCCACGCCTATATGTACTCTCATGATGAATCTACAAAGCAGATCGCACTCGATTACATCAAGGCGTGGACGAAGCGTCGTGATGATAATGGCGGCATCATGCCTGACAACATCGGAACATCGGGCAAAATCGGTGAATTTAACGATGGTAAATGGTGGGGCGGTTACTACGGATGGCGCTGGCCACATGGCTTTTTCACCATCATGGAGCCAATTACCAATGCCGGCATGAATGCGGTGTTGATGACAGGTGATTACAGCTACCTCGATCTGCCACGATCACAATTTGATCTGATTTGGTCGCTACGTAAAGAAGAGGGCGGCGTGACAAAGGTTCCAAATCGCCACCTTGATTCGGGCTGGGCTGACTACCGACTTCCATCTGCGCGCCACATGATCTACATCTGGACTACGTCGATGGCCCAGGAAGATCTTGATCGCATCATGGCCCTGCCTCGCGATAATAATTGGGATGTTATTTATGTACCCGGGGTATCTGGATCAGAAAAGGGGACTGGGCGAGATACCAAGCATTACATCGCAAATACCTTGCCGTGGTTCCAATTTATCCAAGGACATCTACCTAATTACCCAACAGAGATCTTGCAGGCAAATCTTGAGTTGATAAAGAACCAACTTCACAAGATGCGCTCGAACACCGGTAATCCTCGCAGTTGGGATTCATATGATCCTGCGACAGCAGATGTCGTTGTCGGACTTGATCTACGTGTTCCGGGATACAACATCCACGCATGGCAAGAATTTAACCCCGTCTACTTTGAAGGACTTGCACAGATGCTCTTTGGAGCACCGATGCATATCTCTCACGGTGGCCTGCAACATGGCAAGGTTCGCTACTTTGACGGCGAGAAGTCACGTCCTGGTCTGCCAGAAGATGTCAGTGCGATGGTCGATCAAGTCAGCGCTGATGCACTTCGTGTTGTCGTTGCAAACTTACATAAGAGCCAACCTCGCACCTTAATTATGCAGGCAGGCAGCTTTGGCGAAAATAGATTCGACAAGGTCACAATCACTGCAGAAGATGGCACAAGTTCAACACACGATGTTAATTCCAAGTGGCTGACTCTTGATCTTGCCGGTGGTGCTGGTGCAACGCTCAATTTCACGTATAGTCGCTATGTGAATAAGCCAACGTATGAGACTCCATACTCATCGCGATCTGACTGGGATCCGATCATTACTGGGCGCAATCAATGACAGTTGTTTGGACGCAGTGGCCAGATCTTAAGCTTCCTGCAGGTGTGACACACCTGCCCACTGACGGGATCGCTCCGGCAGATGGAGATCTTAATAAGGTTGAATTTTACGTTCCGCGTTACATGGGCGGGCCAGCTGCAATTGCAATGATTCCAGATATGAAGAGCTTGAAAGTTATTCAATCTCCCAATGCTGGCGTTGATGATGTCTTAAAAATTCGCCCAGATGGTGTGACTCTCTGTAATGCAGCAGGTGTGCATGATGCATCTACTGCTGAACTTGCTGTTGCTTTATCGATTGCTTCGCGCCGCGGCTTTGCTGACTTTGCTGCCGATCAAGCGGTACAACGCTGGGCACATGAGCGGAGGCCATCTCTTACGGATTCACATGTGGCAATTATTGGACACGGAAACATCGGCAAAATGATAGCCAAGATGCTCGCCAATTTTGAAGTCACAGTTACCTCCTTCTCGCGATCAGGAAAAGATGGTGCACTCACATTCGATCACTTCGATCGCCTGCTTCCTACCTTTGATGTCATCATCTTGATTGTTCCACTCAACGATCAGACGCGACATCTCATGAACGCCCAGCGACTTGCAGCGATGAAGAACGGCGCAGCACTTATCAATGTTGCTCGTGGTCCAGTAGTTGATACAGATGCGCTCATTGTAGAACTTAATTCAGGGCGAATCACTGCCGGTCTTGATGTCACAGATCCAGAGCCGCTTCCATCAGATCATCCGTTGTGGAAGGCGCGCAATGTGATTATCACTCCACATGTTGGGGGAGATAGCGAAGCCTTTACACCGCGTGGGCGAAAGTTGGTAGAAGAGCAATTAGCCAGATATGTATCCGGTGCACCACTTCTTCACATCGTTGCGCAGTAGCTGTTAGAGAAGGTCTAAAGAACAGCGACCGTGTGCTTATCGATAAAGTCCCAGTCATATTCAATGCAGAGACCTTCACCAACTGGCGCCATTACATAACCATCAACAATGTTGAGCTGAGTCTTTGTTCCAAATTGGAAGTCATCGAATGGGTAGAGCGTTTCAAAGAATTCACAGTTGCTGATTGCAAGTGATGGATGAAGCTGTACCTGTTCGAGGCCGTGATAGATCGTGGTGTGAAGTTCACACTGGACGCCATGAGCCTCAGCTAAGTGAGCAGTCTTCATAACAGCGGTAATTCCCGCGCGCCACGAGACATCGGTACGGACGATATCGACGATGCCTTCCTTGATGCAGTGTGCGACGCTGTACGCATTTCCAGCAATTACCTCTGTGCCACAGATTGGAATATCTAACTTCTCGCGGAGTTTCTTAAGTCCATTGAGATTGACATCAAGAAGGGGTTCTTCCAGCCACCTATAGCCAAGGCGCTCAAGTTCGCGACCAGCTTTTAACGCTTCTTCATAGGAAGCCATAATCACTGGATCTGCCATCAGAGTGAAGTCATCTCCTACTGCCTCACGCACCGCGCGATAGCACGCAATATCAAGATCAAGACCCCCTGGTGGGTGCAACTTATAACCCTTATAGCCCTTTGCTTTTACTTCAAGTGCTTGTCGTGCGTAATCCTCAGGACCATCTAAGAACATGGAAGAGACATAGAGCGGAACTTTCTCGCGCGCTGCTCCGAGAATTTTGTAGACAGGAAGGTGTGCCATCTTTCCTACGATGTCCCAGCACGCATTATCAAAGGGAGCATATGAGTAGATCGGCACATGGTTCCAGCGACGATCATAGATTTCGAAATCTTTCATATTCTTTGCAGAACTATGTGCGCTGCGGCCAATAAAAAATGGCTTTACCTGTGACATCGTGGCAGCAGCAGCTTTGGCGTCCTGTGCACCGAAACCAAATGAAGTTCCTTGCACGCCATCTTCGGTAGTGATGGTGATGACTGTAAAGTCGGGGCGAGATCCACCAGGAAGTTTGACTGCAGCAACCGTGTCGAGTGATTCAAGTTGATCGCCCCCGCGGCATGCACGTATCTCAATACTCTTGATTTTTGAAAGCATCGCTCACCCTTATCTCTAAAATCCTATAGGATAACCTAAATCACGAGAACGATAATTGCAAGCACTCTCGTTTGTTATTTTCGGGCAGCTGCAGCCGGAGTGAATCTCTTCAACGATGACTCAATATGTGCGTGCATCGCACTTTTTGCCGCCTTTGGATTCTGACCAAGAATAGCTTTTGCAATTGCATCGTGTTCTTTTATAGCGAGTTGTCCAGAACCACTTTGGTAATACTGTTCAAATAAATCTTGTACGAACTCAGCACGTGATTCACCGTCAATAAGGTGCAGTTTATTTGCCATATAGAGGCGGAATAAGTGAAGGTGGCAGTGGGTGCGCTCATAGAATTCTGCCACGGTGTTATTGCCGGAGATACTTGCTACAAGAGTGTGAAAGCGAGAATCATGTTCTGTCAGCGCCTGGAACTGACCGTCTCCAGAGAATTTCAAAGCGGTCTTTGCACTCTGCATTTCAGCTTTAAGAGCTGTCTTACCCGTGTTATCGATGATCTTTGCTGCCTGCTCGGCTGCCCATGGCTCAATCAGTAATCTAAATTGGAAGAGATCATTGAGCTCTTTAATCGAGAGAAGTTCAGTTGCCTTGTAACCCTTGAGTGGCTCTTTTGCGATCAGGCCATCAGATTCAAGGCGGGCTAGCGCTTCGCGTACCGGTGTCTGTGACACTTCAAGTTGTACTGAAAGCGAATCAATATTTACGCGAGAACCTGGAGCGATTTCATGATTAAAGATCATCGCCTTAATCATGTCGTAGATTTCATCCGATAAAACAGATCTACGGGGAGTGCGCTTTGTTGCCCGAGGAGCGGCCTTCTTCGTTGCCAACTGAACCCCCAACATTATGCAGCGCCTCTACTTCGGAAGTCGAAGTCCTTGCATGCCACCGTCTACTGCGAGAATTGTGCCAGTAGTTGAAGCCTGCCGGGGACTTGCGAGGTAGGCAATTGCAGATGCAACCTCATCTGCGCTGACAAGACGGCCCATCGGCTGACGAGCCTCAAGGGCTGCACGCTCGGCCGCTGGCTCTTTAGCCTGTGAAAGCAAGCGAGCTACCCAAGGAGTATCTGAAGTTCCTGGATTGACGCAGTTGACGCGAATTCCCTCTTTGACGTGATCGGCAGCCATAGCAAGAGTCAACGACATGATCGCTCCCTTGCTGGCGCTATAAACGGCACGCTTTGGAATACCTGCTGTTGCTGCAATCGAACATGTATTAACAATTGCGGGGGATTTACTCTTGCGAAGCATCGGCATTGCAGCTGCACTTACACGAGATGTACCAACAACGTTGATATTGAGAACTTTATGCCAATCATCTTCGCTGGCATCTTCAACGGTTCCTGTTGCACCGACGCCGGCATTATTTGCCAGGATGTCGATGACCTGCGTCTGCTTTGCTAGTGTGGCAAAAGCAGAGCTCACACTTGCTGGATCTCCAATATCGCAATTGATGAAGTGCGCGTAGGGGCTCATTGAACCTTCTTGAAGATCGAGGCCATAGACCTTTGCACCATTGTCGTGGAAGTGTTGGGCAACGGCCAAGCCGATTCCAGATCCTGCGCCAGTGACTACTGCAACTAATCCCTTGAATTCATCACTCATGAATTTGCCTCGTTCTTCCAGTAAGAGCCACTCGGGAAAGAGTACTCGTCGATACTTGCTTGATACATCTCGGCGCTAGAACCAGGAAGTTGTGGCGCCATGTAGTAACCACCCTTAACTGAAACTGGTTCGAGGAAGTGCTGGTGGAGATGGTCCACGAATTCAACAACGCGTAAGCTGTGATGTCCTGTGACAGCAACAGCATCCCAC
>CANESA010000027.1 GCA_947440735.1 Candidatus Nanopelagicaceae bacterium | reverse complement strand
CTTGGTTGGTGTCATCACAACAATGTGAACAATGAGATCGCCACGGCTGCTGCTGCGTAAACGAGTCATTCCGTGACCCTTAAGCGCAATCGTTGATCCTGTCTGCGTACCTGCCTTGATTGCAATCTCCGATTGACCATCAAGAGTCTCCACTGAAATCTTGGTGCCAAGGGATGCTGCGGCAAAGGTAATCTCAACTTCCATATGCAAGGTATCGCCATCGCGCACCAAAAACTCATGCTCTTCTTCAACAATCTCAACATAGAGATCTCCTGCTGGGCCGCCTCCTGCACCTACTTCACCGCGACCTGCAAGTTGCATGCGGTTACCGGTTTCAACACCAGCTGGAATCTTTACTGGAATGTTCTGTCGTGCACGTACGCGACCTTCGCCATCACATTCACGACATGGTTCTTGAATCACTGAACCAAATCCAGAACATGTGCCACATGCACGCGATGTCATGACTTGACCTAAGAAAGATTTCTGAATCTGCTGCGTTTCACCGCGCCCCTTACAGACCTGGCACATTGATGGCGACGTGCCCTTGGCACAACCTGAACCTGTGCAGGTTGGACATACAACTGCGTTCTCAATTGTAAGTTCGCGATCAGTTCCAAAGCAGGCTTCAGCCAATGTTACTTGAACGCGAATGAGCGCATCTTGACCTTGGCGCATACGTGCACGTGGTCCGCGATTGCCGCCGCCGCCAAAGAATGCATCCATGATGTCGCTAAAGCCACCGAAACCTTGACCGCCACCAAAGCCCTGACCACCCATGTCATATTGCTGACGCTTCTGTGTATCACTTAACACTTCATAGGCAGCGGTCACTTCTTTAAATTTATCCTGTACGGCAGGATCTGGATTTATATCAGGATGAAGCTCGCGAGCAATCTTTCGATATGCCTTCTTAATTTCATCGGCAGATGCTTCGCGGGCAACGCCCAACATCTCGTACAAATCTGCCATTACTTATAGCTTCCCTCTGTAATAAATTGACCTACATAACGGGCAACTGCACCAACTGCTGCCATGGAGCCAGCATAATCCATACGAGTAGGTCCAAGAATTCCGAGTGCGCCAAATGGTGCCGCGCTATCTCCGTAACCAATAGTGACAAGAGATGTGGTCTTTAAGTTCTTCTCGTTCTGTTCAGAGCCAATACGAACTTTGACAGTATCTGCTGCATCTCCAAGTAGGCGCAAGAGAACTACTTGCTCTTCGAGGGCTTCCAAAACTGGGTGCATCGTCGTTGGAAAATCATCACTAAATCGAGCGAGGTTAGCTGTTCCAGCTAGTACGACTTTCTCTTCTGGCTTTTCAATCGCCATTTCAATAACTGCAGAGACAATGAGTGAAATATCTCTGCGATCTACCTGGCTATAGCCTTCAATAATTCCTGAAATTCTCTCAGCAACTTCCGGCAGAGACTTTCCAGCCATTGCATTATTGAGCTGGGTGCGAATACTTGCGATAAAGGGTTCCTGCACGTCGCGAGTAAGTTCGATGACCCGCTGCTCTACGCGACCAGAATCGGTAATCAAGATCATCATGATGCGAGATGTCGTCAAAGGGACAAGCTCCACGTGTCTGACTTTAGATTTGACGATCGATGGATATTGCACCACGGCCACTTGCTTAGTCACATCAGCTAACAAGCGAACGGTGCGCATGACAACATCATCGAGATCTTGTGCACCTTCTAGGAAGGATTCAATGGCGCGACGTTCAGGTGCTGATAGCGGCTTAACCTCAGCCAACTTATCTACGAAGACTCGATATCCACGATCAGTAGGGATACGTCCCGCACTTGTATGTGGTGCGGCGATGAGACCTTCTTCTTCTAGAAGAGCCATCTCGTTGCGAATAGTTGCAGGAGAGACTCCTAGTTCGTGGCGATCTGCAATTGCTTTAGAACCTACTGGTTCTTGTGTTGCCACATATTCATCAACGATTGCGCGAAGGATTTCTAGTCGGCGAGTTGATGTTGTCATAGCAAAGTAAGTTTCTCTGTTGGTTTACTTATTGAGTACGAGTGCAATGGAGATCACGGTGAGTAAGAAGAACGCTGGAATCGCGGTGCGCAATTTATTTGCCCTAAAGTGAAAGAAGACTGCCCCTGCCATAATGATCCAGAGTCCGACCAGTGGGAAGAAGAGCATCCAATTCCACTTCATACTGATGATCAGGCTGAGTGCAAGCAGAGTCTCGAAGAATCCGACTACGCGGGCAAACCAGTCTGGAACATTGACTTCCCGAGTACCTGAAAGTCCTTTGTCGTTACCGCTAGCTTTTGAAAGACCAGAGATCGCAAAGATAACTGCAAGAAATGCGATGATGATTATAAGTGCGGTGCTCATATGGCTAAAGGTACTACAGCGCCACTAGGCAAGCAGTTCGGCCACGATGCGATCGGCAATGAGGCGACCAGTCGCGGTGAGAATCAAAGAATCTGGAGCGTCGATGATCTGATCGGCTTTGATGTGCTCAGCCATTCGCTCGTACTGCACCACCGTCAATGCGTTCTTTGCAATTCCTGTGCGAAGACGACTTGCAAGCATGATGTATTCACTCTTGCGTTGCTCATCAGTCAGCTCTTCTGAATCTGCAATAGGTGAGAGACCATCAAATAGTCTCTGCTTATATGCAGTCGGATGTTTAATATTCCAGAATCGCTTGCGATCAATATGTGAATGTGCGCCAGGTCCAAGTCCCCACCAATTTGCAGATTTCCAGTACGCAATATTGTGGCGACATTCATGTCCAGGCTTTGCCCAATTTGAAAGCTCGTACCACTTCAAACCTTTAAATCCACACGCTTGATCGATGTAGAGATACATATCCGCCATCAAATCATCATCAGGGGATGCCACGTCACCGCGTTTAATTTGTGCGGCCAGCTTTGTTCCTTCTTCAATAATGAGAGCGTATGCACTGATGTGATCAACACCGAGGTTAAGTGCCTGCGTCACCGTGGATTGCCAATCTTTAAGGCTCTCCCCCGGAGTTCCGTAGATCAAATCAACGCTTACTGATCCAAATCCGGCAGTACGTGCCATATCAACTGCGCGCTTCACATTTTCTGGATCATGGGTGCGATCGAGGACTTTAAGAACGTGGGTAGATGTGGATTGCATTCCAAATGAGATGCGATTAAATCCTGCTGTGATATAGCCCTCAAGCTTTTCTGCAGTCACTGAATCAGGATTGGCTTCAAGGGTAATTTCGCAATCACCAGTGATCCCATTACGTGCCTTGATCGCTGTGATGACGCGACCCAAATCATGAGGTGGAATCAGCGAAGGAGTACCGCCACCGAAGAAGATTGTGGGAACTTCATCTGTGGGAGCAAATTCAAGTTCTTTAAGGACTGCGTCAATGTAGTCACCTGAGACGATTTCAAGAGTAGCGCCATCTTGAAGTTCTGAAGGGGTGTAAGTATTAAAGTCACAATATCCGCAGCGCTTTATGCAGTACGGAATATGTACGTAGAAGGAGATCAACCTTCTGCTTTTCTAGCAGCTTTGATCTTCTCAATATCTGCATCAGTTGCAAGGGCAGCGACGAATGCTTCCTGTGGAACTTCAACGCGTCCCACCATCTTCATGCGCTTCTTTCCCTCTTTCTGCTTCTCAAGAAGTTTGCGTTTACGCGAGATATCTCCGCCGTAGCACTTTGCAAGAACATCTTTACGCATCGCGCGGATAGATTCTCGAGCAATAATGCGAGATCCAATGGCTGCCTGAATAGGAACTTCGAATTGTTGGCGTGGGATCAGCTCGCGCAACTTGCCAGTCATCATGACACCGTAGGCATAAGCCTTATCGCGGTGAACGATTGCGCTAAATGCATCCACTGCCTCACCCTGCAACAAGATATCGACCTTAACAAGATTGCCTGGCTCATCGCCGATCTCTTCATAATCAAGGGATGCATAACCCTTAGTGCGACTCTTGAGTTGATCAAAGAAGTCAAAGACGATTTCAGCTAGAGGTAACGTGTAGCGAATCTCAACGCGATCTTCTGAGATGTAATCCATCCCGAGTAACGTTCCGCGACGATCTTGGCAGAGCTCCATGATGGTTCCGATGAAATCAGATGGGGCAAGAATTGTGGCTTTTACGATTGGTTCTTCAACAACGTTGATCTTTCCATCAGGAAATTCTGAAGGGTTTGTAACAACAAATTTCTTTCCATCTTCAAGAGTTACTTGGTAGACCACGTTTGGGGCAGTTGAGATCAGTGAGATCTTTGATTCGCGCTCAAGTCGCTCGCGCACAATCTCCATATGTAATAGACCGAGGAAGCCACAACGGAAACCAAAACCAAGGGCTGCAGAGCTCTCTGGTTCGTAGACAAGGGCTGCATCATTGAGCTGTAACTTATCGAGTGCATCACGGAGCAACGGGAAGTCAGCGCCATCTAGAGGAAAGAGACCAGCAAAGACCATTGGCTTTGGATCTTTATATCCTGCTAGTGCGGTCTTTGTTGGATTTAAATATGTTGTGATCGTGTCACCGACTCGTGATTGGCGAACATCTTTTACACCGGTGATCAAATAACCCACTTCACCAACGCCAAGTCCCTTACCTGGAAGTGGCTCTGGTGAGATGACTCCGACTTCGAGCGCTTCGTGGCGCACGCCAGTTGAAAACATTTGGATTTGTTCGCGTGGGCTTAAGTGGCCATCGATCACGCGAACATATGTAACTACGCCGCGATAAGCGTCATAGACAGAGTCAAAGATCAGTGCGCGTGCAGGTGCTTCTGGATCTCCAACGGGTGCAGGAATCTGCGCGATGATCTGGTCGAGAAGTTCAGCAACTCCGTCACCAGTTTTACCTGAAACGCGTAAGCAATCTTCTGGCTTACATCCGATCAAGTTGGCAAGTTCTTGCGCAAATTTATCTGGCTGTGCATTAGGTAGATCGATCTTATTAAGGACCGGAATAATCGTGAGGTTGTTCTCCATCGCAAGATAAAGGTTGGCAAGTGTCTGGGCTTCGATTCCTTGTGCACAATCAACGAGCAAGACCGCGCCTTCACATGCAGCAAGCGAGCGCGATACCTCGTAGGTAAAGTCAACGTGTCCAGGTGTATCGATCATGTTCAGGATGTATTCCTGACCATCAATACCGCTGATCCATGGAAGACGGACAGCTTGTGACTTAATGGTGATTCCGCGTTCGCGTTCGATATCCATACGATCGAGATATTGTGCGCGCATATTGCGAGCTTCTACTACCTCGGTAATTCCGAGCATACGATCGGCAAGTGTTGATTTACCGTGATCGATGTGAGCGATGATGCAAAAGTTACGAATCTGCGCAGGATTTGTTGAGGCAGGTTGCGGCGCCTTACTTATTTGAATTGCAGGCACGATTGTGGCCCCTTGTTAGGCGTTACTAGTTAAATTAACGAGCGCCGGCTTTTGCCGCAGCCTTAGCCATTGAAGACTTCTTATTTGCAGCGTTGTTCTTATGGACAACACCCTTAGCAACTGCAACATCGAGAGCCTGTGAAGCGGTACGTAGCTCAGTTGTGATTACAGCAGCGTCGCCACCCTTAAGCGCATCGCGGAAGCGGCGGATTGATGTCTTAATTGAGGATGAGACAGACTTGTTACGAAGGCGTGCCTTCTCGTTTGTCTTAACTCGCTTGATCTGAGACTTGATATTTGCCACGTGTTGAACTCCGACTGTTATGAGGGTGTGACCTAGCCGGTGGGCTAAGTGCAGACGCGTAGGTTATCAGCGAAGGCGCGCTTGCCTCAAATCGAGGAGAATCCCCGCTTATCTTCCCTACCCTGCAGCTCGTACCTGCGTAATCGTGGCGAGGGCCTTTTCTAGGGCAAATATCGGGTCTGAGGATGCGCCTTTTACCTGAGCATCGGCCAGAGCGATCGCCTGCACCGCTTTAGCAATCGATCGAGGGCTCCATCCCGCTAACTGTCTCCGTGCTTTATCAATCTGCCATGGAGCCATTCCAAGTTCGCCAGCAACTTCAAATGATCGTGCGCCGCGATTTACACCGCTGACCTTTGCAAGAGAGCGAAGATTGGAGGCGATCGCACTTGTGATCATGACGGGATCTGTACCAGTTTCAAGTGCGCTGCGAAGTGCAACAAGTGCGCCAGGAAGATTGCCATCGAGTGTGGCATCTGCAACGTCAAAGCCAGTTGTCTCAATACGTCCCTGATGGAATTTATCTACGATCGCTTCATCAATTGTTTTACCCGCTTGTGCGTCAAGACAGATTTGTGAAACCGCAGCTTGTAGTTCGCGCATATCGCTACCGAGTGCACCAACAAGGGCGGCGATCGCACCAGCTGTTGCTTTACGTCCTGAATCTAGAAATAACGATTTAACAAACTCTTCCTTCTCTGCCTCTTTCTTCATCGGCTCACACGAGATAATTTCAGGCTTTGCTTTCTTAATTGCGTCAAGGAGGGCTTTACCTTTAACTCCACCTTTGTGTACAAAGATCAGCGTGGTGAGATCATCGGGTGCATCGAGATAGCGCGTGATTTCATCGCGTGATTCTTCAGGAAGATCCTGTAGATCTTTAATGATCAGTGCGCGACGTTCGGAAAATAGTGATGGTGCAAGGGCATCAGAGATATCGCCAAGGATGGCTTCAGGGGCTGCGATGGTGGTGATCTCGCACTTCTCTTCTTTGAGCTCGGCATTTAACTTTGCTAAGGCGCGATCTGCAAGTGCGCCTTCTGAACCAAGCAAGAGGTAGAGAGTTTTCATAGCTACCCCTTTCTTAACTAATTCCAGCGCAAGAGTGCGAAGCTGCCCTTACTTGTGCGAATTCTAAATCGGTGTTGGTTCGCCCTGATCGCAATGGCTCCATCGAGATCGG